>CAYINP010000023.1:0-8969 GCA_964364785.1 Candidatus Woesearchaeota archaeon
GTTTTTAAGAATTTTCGTTCGAAAATTCTTACTTCTTTTTGCCTAGAGAATAAGCCAAATAAAATATTAAAGCGATTAAGACAACAACCAAAATCCACCAATATTTTTGCAGTTTTTCTGTTGTTGTTTCAAAAGATTCTTTCTCAATCGGCTGTTCCTTTTCGTTTTTCTCAATAATTTCTCCTACAGATTTCTCTTCCTGAACTTTTGAAAACTCTTGGATATTTTTTCTTGTCAACTCCGTCAAACTTTCATTGTAAATAACAATTTCTTTCGCGTTTTCATAATAAGGAATAAAAATTTCAAATTCAGTTTCATTCAATTCCAAAAATCCCCCGCCGTTTATTTCTCCAGTTTCCTCGTCGATAGTGTCGTATAAAATTTCATTCGGAACATCAAACAAACTTAAGTTCAACAAATTTCCGTCGGAATCCAAAATTGTTGCAGAATAAAATCCAAATAGATTTTCTATTTGTTTGTTTGAAAATTCAATATCTGTTGAATTTACTTGGATTTCTCCATAAGAATAATCTAAAGTTAGTTTGTAATAAATCAAAGGTTCTTCAATTGCAGAGGCAAAACTAAGAAAAAAGATTCCAACGATTAAAATTAAGATTTTTTGGTTCATTTTACGCGTGCGGCATCCAAAACCGCCCGATATTCTTTATCTGAAATGAATTTGTATTTGTACAATAAATCAAGTTTTTGCCTATATCGGATATCGTATTCAGGCTTTGAGGGATTAATGAATCTTGGAAGCTCAAACTTATTTTCAATAGGACGTGCAATTCCTTCCCCTACAAAACTACCAACATCTTCCCAGACGTTTAATGCGCCGTAGGGACTAATAAAACCATATTTAGGCGGAGCGTCCATATACTTCTTACTAGCATATCCTAAGATTAATTCTTTATCTGGAAGTAATTGTCTCCATTCTTTTTCAAAATCGAGACTTACTTTTTCGACATTAAAATGGTGTGCATGAGCCAATTCGTGTCTAAAAGTATTATATTCAAAATAGCGTAAGCCATGATCCGGATTAAAAAAAGCGGTATTATCTATTGTATAGGCACCCACATCAAAACCATTGGGAAAATCAGGAGTAATTTCAATTCTAATATCTTTCTTTTGTTCTTCATCCAATAGATTCCAATAATCTCTTAATCTCCATAAAAATAGTTTTTTTGTACCCTCATTTGCAAATTTAGGAGATATAAATAATCTATCTTTTCCAATTAAGGCCGTGACGCTTTCTTCTGTGGGATAATTATAATCAAGTCTTGGAGAAAATCTAAAGTTAAAACCATTTAAATCATCATAATAAAAATCTGTCTCTTTTTCGTCCACGAAGGAATATCTATTAAAATTATCTACAAGTATCTTTTTGTTTCTGAAGGTAGACCTTCGTCCTTCATAACCGAATGTAAAAATCTCTACAGGAGATGACCCCAATTCATATTCGATTGAGTCATAGGAAGGAATTATTGATGAATCCCGTGAATGAAAAATCTTTTCCTGTAATAAACTAAGCCTATAACGACCTTGATCCAACTCGAAATCTCCATTTGTATTAATTCTTGGGATAAGCCCTTGAGAATCCCTGTTTGTAATCTCAATTTTTGAATTTGTAAGAACACGGATAGAAACGTAATCTCTTTCATCAATTCTAAGAAAGGGGTTTCCTTGTTTAAAATTAGCAATTATCACATCATTTCCAGTTTTAGTTGATAGAGTTAATTTCCCATTATCTGGATTTAATGAAATATAATCTCCATTATGCTCCTGCCCATCAAAGAAAACAGGAGTGTTTTCCAAAAATTTAAAGGGTTCTCTTTTAGTTTCAAACTCCACTCCACTTATAGTTGCTTTATCTTCAATAAATGCTTGCCCTTTATCAAATAGCAATTGTCCGCTAATAACAAACCCCCCTGGCAATTTAAAACTTTTTCCATTTTTACTTTCAATCGTCGTTATATACTCAGAAGGCAGATTCAAATCTTTCTGCTTTGGAGTTTCTGTAAATTCTGCTTCATCTTCCGCTATTATTCTTATCCCTGTTTTCTTATCAAAGAAAACTCTTGAATTCGGCGGAGCATAAATCTGCGTGCTTCCAAAAACATAAGTTCCACCTTTTTCGTTAACGGTAAAATCTGACTTTATTACTTCTCCATTTTCATCAAATTCCAAATAAGTTGGATGTTTTGCTTCTTTTTGCGGAACAATATTTTCAAAGCAATCTTCTTCAATACAAACTTTTGCGCTTCTATCGACAAAAGTCAAAGTTATTATTTTCTCTAAGGTTTTTCCCACTGAATCAGTCTCGGTCGAAATTATTGGTTTGACTCCTTTTCCGACTATTTGCCCGTCAAGCAAAGAGATTTCTTCCTGCGAACTAACAAAACTCATTATTAAAACAATTCCAATCATCAAAGTGATAATTAAATTAAACTTCCTCATTTTTTATCTCATACTTGTTCGCAAAAACCCATACAAATGTTTCATCTTTAATTTTTGAATTTTCATCTCTGAAAACAAAAATAGTTGTTTGCTCGTCGTAATCCATCATATCAACAAACAAATCGTTTCTTTCTGAAATTTCAAGCAAACAGGAAAGGCAAATTCCCCCATTCTCTGTTTGTGTTTCCATAAATTCGGAAACAGAATCATGAATAATTCCGAGCCTTATCGGAACTTCAAATTTGAAATCCTCAATCAATGTTTTATCTTCGTCTTTTATTATTGTTATTGGATAATTAACATTCAAAAGGATTTTCTCATCCTCAACTATAGCGTTTGTTGAAATCTCGCTTTGAGATATTTCCAATTCCGGAAGATCAATAAAATTTCTTGTGCAGAAGAAAAGTTTTTCATTTAAGAAAAAAGAAATCTCGTCTTGAATCTGTTCTTTCGTCGGCATCAGATTCCGTCCGCTTTCATAATATATTGCAACTCCAGAATCCAAAGACAAATTTGGTGGAAAATAATAACCTCCACTTTCGCCGATTTGATAAATAGTTTTTATGCTTTCTTCTTCAACACATGTTTGCACAAAATTGTAAACTTCTTGCACATCGGGATTCAAAGGTTGTTGAATCAGACCTTGCTGAAAAGCAAAGTAAATTAAGACAGAGCCAATAACCAAAATTGCAATTATGACAAAAATAGTCATCTGTCCTCTTTTCTGCATTGGTTATTCAATCAATTTACATATATAAAATTTTATAAACCTCTTTCCTCAAAATCTGAAATGGGACAGATAAATTTCAAGATAAAAGTGATGCCTTCTTCGCCGTCTATAGACTTGGAAAAAATAAAGCGTGATTTCAAAAACATGATTGAAAAAAGCGGCGGAAAAAGCTGTTCTTTTACGGAAGAGCCGATTGCATTCGGATTGAAAGCCGTGATTGCGATGTTTCTTTGGCCCGAAGAAAAAGAATTCGAGCCGACGGAAAACAAACTTTCGACTATAAAAGACGTCAGCTCCGTGCAAGTCATCGATATGAGAAGAGCTTTGTGAAATAGAATTATCTCACATATTGTTGGGCGCTTGATACAAAATCCTTTAATATCCCTGAATGATTCAGTATGCTGTCAAAATTTTCTTCTCCTTCACTTTCGCGCAATCTTCTAAAGATTTCTGTTTGTTCTTGGCTCATTTCAGAACGTTCCCCGTAAACCCAATGATAAGGAAAAATATCCGGAATGGAAGAAAACAATATCTCACAAGAACGTCCCTTTAACGGTAGCGGCCATCCGTAAAATTCAAGCACGCCTTCAAAATCTTTTTTAATCTTATCAATATCAATTCCTTTTTCTTTCAAACGTTCTGATAAACTATCAATCATACATACGGAAATTTCGGTTATTTAAAAGAATTGCTATGTTTCAGAATATATGAATCCGGGTACGACACGCTCGCCTATTCTAATACATAATCGTCCAAGTAAAAGTTGATGAAACAGGTTTTAGAGTTAACACTTGCTTTTCTAGGGTGGGTGGGAATGCCATTCTTTGTTACATTTAAAAACCTGTAATTTTTTTCTTATTCATGCTCTCACAAGAACAATCTGAAAATATTAAAAAACAACTAATAAAGCAAGTCGGGGAAAATTTTCCAGATGATAAAAAATCCGTTGCAATTTCTCAAATAAAAGAAATGTCCCTTGAGGATTTAGAGGAATTTCTTGAAAAAAACAATATTCAACAACCTGAAGGAAGTTCTGGAGGAAAATGCATTTTCTGTTCTATAATCTTCAATGAAATTCCAAGCTACAAAATTGACGAAAACAAATCTGCATTGGCGGTTCTGGAGATAAATCCAATTTCAAAAGGGCATGTAATAATAATTCCAAAAGAGCATTCGAAGGAAATAAAGAAAACTGAGAAATCTCTGGCTTCCATTATAAAAAAACTGAGCAAAAGAATTCAATCTCTGTTTTCACCAAAGGAAGTAAAAGTTTCTTATTCTCAAATGTTCGGACATTCAATAATAAATCTTCTTCCCGTTTACAAAGACGAAACAATGGATTCGAAAAGAAAAAAAGCGGGCAAAGAAGAACTCGAAGAAATGCAGAAAATTCTTGGAGAAAAATCAAAAGCGAAAAAAGTTTCAAAGCCGAAAACAAAAATCGTCAAGGAAAAAAATCTCTGGTTGCCAAGAAGAGTTCCTTAGAGAATTATTGTGATTTCTTAATATCTAAATCTTCTTTCATATTCTTTATGGTCCATCCATTCAAGAATTATTGTTATTATGACTATTTCTCCGCCCTCAATTGAATAAATCAATCTCCATGCGTCTGGAAGATTATATTTCCAAAGATTTTTTGCATTGAACTTTATAGTGTATTCTTTTGGAATTAATTTCTTGGGTATCTGGATTCCGCAAAAAGGATTTTCCTTTATATCTTGCAAAGCTCTCTCAATAAATTTCTTTAATTTTTCATCGTTCAATTCATTGTAGGCTTCAAGAACCTTTTCATTCGCAAACTGAACTTCAACTTTCTTCATTTTTTCCACATCAAATGCGCTTTCTTTAGCCTTTCTTCTGATTCCTTTGGATAAAATATCCAGCCTATTTTGCCCTCAGAATCAACAGATATTTTCCCTGAAATAAGAAGGTAATCAATTATAACTGAATATGTCTGATACATCATTTTTCTCGGAAGTTTTTCCCAAAGCTGTTTTTTCTTGTATTCCCCGTCGTTATCTCTTATAAATTTCTCAACCATAAGCACGGTGTCCAATCTGGGATATCTTGCATTTACATTTTCTTTTCCAAATATCTTCATTTTCATTAGTATATCATTTGATATACCTTTATAAACTTTTTGAAGAAAAGTTTATTTGAGGATTTTTACAATAGAATTAAATTGGAAAAACAAAAATCGTCAAGGAAAAAAATTTATGGATTCCGAGAAGATTGCCTTAGAGAAGTTATTTGATTAATTCTAAAGATTCTTTTGCCTTAGCTTTTCCTTTGCTTTGAGTGAGCGAAGAAAACTCTTGCCATTTAATAGGATTTACTGAGCAAGTATTGGTATCTTTGTGGCAATTTACTCCCATGCCACCATAGGCTAAAACTTTGTTTGTCGGATTTAAAATTGTTAATTCCAAATCAAAATAGATGTCACTAAAACCCATATTAAGATATGTCGAAAAATCTAAGCATTCCGTTGCAACCAAATTAGTTCCACTTTCGGTAAAAGTTAAACCCGCCCCCTCAATAAATCGTTGAGGAGTTTCCATGATTGTGTCCGTATCAGAATCATAACTTCCAAATGGAGAATCTGTTCGCCCAGTTGCGACAAAATCACTTCTTTCCCGAATTAGATTATTTGAATAACGCTTACCGGTTTTAATAAGATTTTTTGGAATATCCAAGTCTATACAAATTTGATTTTCAGTAGTGCTTGCAGTGAGAATTTCTTTAGGAATATTTCTGCTGGAAGCCACCGCATTTCCTGTCGCGAAACTCAAACCTGACGCGACTAAAATTATTCCCGCTAAACCGCCGAAATAAAGCAAAAAATCTTTTTGTTCCATTATGCAAAATCTCGGGATTTTGTATGCCTGAAAAATTTATTTTTCATATTTTTTTTTAATAATTTAAAATTTTAAACGAAATATATATATCTTTCGATTTTTTAAAAATAATGAAACTCCGCAAATGTCCTTCTTGTCAAACCTACACTTTAAAAGAAATTTGTCCAAAATGCCAAGCAAAAACAAAAGATGCGCATTATAAATTTTTAAACTTTGGGAGATTTTTAAGGGATAATTCTATCATAAGAAATCAATAAAAAATCGCGGGAATTTTGCGCGTTAAATCTCCTCTTAGCGAAAAATTCAGCTAAGCAAATTTTGAGCCATTAATTAAGCGAGCCAAAGGCGAGCATATTTTTTCAGAACAATCCAATCAAATTTATTCCCTTAAAATAAAAATACAATAGCAAAACAAAACTTATAAGAAAAGCCGGGGTGAAAGGAATTCCCTGTCGTATTTTTATTTCGCGGAATTTTTTCTTTATCAACTTCAATTCTTCTTTTGAAAGTCCTTCCCAGCTTGATTTTACAGTTTTCTTTCCAACTTTCACATTTTCATAAAGCCATTCTCCTTCTCCCAAATCTTTCGTTTTCATTTTTTTAATTAGGCATTTTTCATCGACAGCTTTTGCAAGGATATACAAAAATGGGAGGAGAAAAACTAAAATCCCAAGATAAAACAGAATCTCGCCAAAGCTAAAAATCATCGTCAAGATTCCAATTATTCCGGCAAGCAAAATCAATTTCTTATTTTTATAAAACTGCTTTGAAATTTCTTTTTTGCATTCCTTGAAATTTCCCGCAAGCAAAATCGCGCTCATTGCAATTCCGTAAGCCGCGCCTGAAAACAAAAACAGAATTAGAAATAAAAGAAAAATCTGCAAATTTGAAATCAAGCTGTCCGAAAACGGCAAAATCACACCCAGTGCCATCATCAATTTTGCGTCGCCTCCGGCGAACATTCTCCCGTAATAGAGCGCATTTCCCAACGCAAAAAAGATTCCAAAACCAATTAATCCTTGATAAAAAAGATTAAAATCAGAATTGAAAAGAGAATAAAAAAATCTGAAAGCAAAAGCAAAAACAATGAGTGAAAAATTAAGCCAGTTCGGCACGATTCGATATTTGAAATCCGCGACTACTGCAAATAAAATAAATATCAAAGCCAGAACAACAAGAAAAATTATCTCTAACATAAAATAAAAAATGAAGCGCAGTTTATAAAATTAGTTCAAATCGTTTTTATTCTTTCTCTTCCGCCTTTCTTGAAAGGATGTTTTTTCCTTTCTCGTTTTTTGTCTTTTTTCTTATTTCTCTTCTCCGAAAAACCATAGTCTGACATTTTGTTTAAGAATTATTATTTAGCGCAAGCTCCGTTTTCGCATTCGCAGGATTTCAAAGTGTCCCCAATCAAAGCTTGAATTACTTTTCCTTCATTTTCTGTTGAACAATAATTGCTAAGCAAATCCTCGGCAACAACTTCTTCTTTAATCAATACAACATTATCGCAAGAAATGGAAGTACAAGGGTCAACGCCAAATTCGGTTCTTTCTTGGGCAAGATAGTTGCAAGTCACTTGATTCAAATCATCATCTCCAGCTTTCAAATCTCTTTGAACGCTGCAGAAATCAAATTGGCTGCTTGTCGAACACGCAATGCTGCACGCAGTTACAAGTGTGTCTGCATTGTTTGTTGAAATGAAAGGCAAAATCTTGCTCCATCCTATTGTAAATCCCAAAACCATAAGCACGAGAACGACGATTCCAAGAACGATTAAAATTATCGCATTAACGCTCAACCCTTGTCCTCTTTTATTAATCATCTTTTCTCAAATGCATTTTTATTTAAAAATGTTTCCAACATCAAGGAACAAAGATATATTCAACGGAAAACAAAACTTTTCTTTCTCCAAGCCCGAATCCGAACAATTCAAAATCTCTTTCCGAATATTCTGCATTTATTTTGTAATTATCTCCATTATTTATTCTAGTAAAAAGGATATTCCCATCAGTGATTCCTTTGTCAAAAATTTCCATAACCTCTTTTGGATCTTTTCCAATCTCAGGATTTTTATAAAATTTTATTTCTTCGGCAAGAGAATTTATTTTTTCCATTATTCCAATCTTCAGCGCAGTTTCTTTTCCGTCAACTCCTGAAATGTAAAAACTAAAAAGCGTCAGAGTGCAAACCGCAAAAACTCCCATTACCAAAAGTGTTATAGAAATGTCTCCGCGTTTATTCATTTTGTTTCTTCCTTGCTCTTTAATTCTTCAATATGATAAAATACTTCCAAAGCAGAATCCTTGTCAATTTTGATTTTCTCAACGACTTGAAATTTTTGTTCGAAATTTCCATAAGAGATGGCGTTGTGGTGAACCCCGTCATATTTCAAAAACAAGGAGAAAACTCTTGGATTGTCGTGCGCCCTTTTGAAAACTTCAATTCCTAAATTCGCCGCGTCAGTCGGCAGATTATTAGCATTTTCAATTTGCTTGTAAACATTTACTCCTTCATCATTTTTTGTCAACGCAAATGCAAGCAAAGATTCTTTAAGAAAGATATTTGTCCTCTGTTCATTCAAAAAAGAAGCTGCATCAGCGGTGCTTACAGTTTTAATATATTCTGAAATCAGCGTCGCTGCATATATTGAGGTAAAAATAATTACTATTATTATTGTCGTTGCAACTATCCACGTCGTTGTTTCCGCAACCTGTCCTCTTTTATTTCTTGGGGTTTTGCAAAGGGGTGTCCCCTGCTTTTTATGCTCTGGCATTTTTCTCCGTTTTCCTTACCGCCGTTTTAATTATCACAATATAGGGATTATTTTTCTCATCAATTGCATAAAAACTTCCCTCAGAACATTTTGCCTGTTTTTCAAAATCATTTCCATTTTGTATTTCACAATCCGCTTTTAAATTTTGGTTTCC
>CAYINP010000024.1:0-8486 GCA_964364785.1 Candidatus Woesearchaeota archaeon
AATATTATGCGTGGGAGCTAATTCAAAAATAAACTAACTTGCTCCACGACTTTTATCAATTTAATGATTGTGAAATATCCTGCAATTATAACCCTAGGAGTTCTTCAAGCCAAATTAAATAGATGACTTGAAGGATCTCCTGGGGAAAAAGAGGTGATAGAATATGGATATTCAGGTTATATTTAAATCTTTCGGTTTTGTTACTCTTAAAGAATGACGAGGGGTTCCTTTTTATTAGTAGTGATTTATCCAAAGTTAATTTAGACACTACTTATCTGTATTATAGGTACTACTTATCCTATTCTAAGAAAAAACAACTTTATAAAACTTATATAACTGGATAATTTATGGAAGAAGGTGAAGAAAAGAAAGAGGGAAAAGAGATTAATTTTCATCAAGAGCAAGTTCACAACATTGTTTTTAGCAGAGAAATCGGCTGGCAGGAAATTATTTACGATTTGATTAATTCTGAAGAGTTGGATCCTTGGAATGTTGATATAACCGTTCTTACAAATAAATATCTTGAAAAGATTCAAGAGCTTGAAGAAAATTATTTTGTGTCAAGCAAAGTGCTCTTGGCTGCTGCTTTGCTATTGAGAATAAAATCCGAGATTCTCTTGAACAAATACATAAGAAGCATTGATGAAATTCTCTTTGGAAAAAAAGAAAAGAAATACAGCGGGCTTGAAAGAATTGAACTTGATGAAGAAATTCCATTTCTTATTCCAAAAAGCCCGTTGCCGAGATTCAGAAAAGTCACTTTAAATGAATTGGTTGAATCGTTGAATAAGGCAATTATCACGGAAAACAGAAGAATAAAAAAAGAAATCATAAACAATCGAACGATAATCGACACTTCTTTTTTCTTGCCGAAAAGAAAATTCATCATAACAGACAAAATAAAAGAAGTTTACAAAATTCTTTTCGGACATTTGGAAAAAAATGAGTTTGGATTTGTGCCGTTTTCAGTTTTAATCGGAAACGAAAAAGAGGAAAAGATTTTCACATTTACTTCGTTGTTGCATCTGGAAAATCAGAAGAAAATATGGCTTCATCAAGACGAGCATTTTGGAGACATAAACATTTGGATGAAAGATGTTTATTTTGATAAGAATCCAAATCATTTTGCAGATTTGAAAAATAACGAAGAAGTTGAAGATTTATCCAACCAAACTCTTGACGAAGAATCCGACGAGGAAAGCGACGACGGCAGCGGTCCCCCCGATTAACAAAGTTTGCAATGATGAATTAATTCTGTTTCTTCCAGTTATTTCCCCCTTAAACCAGCCAACAAAAATAAAAGCAAAAGCTGTTAGAATTATAGAATAAGCAAATTGATTTTTTATAAGATATTCTGAATTTGAAATTGAAGCCACAACGAAAGAAAGCAATGGAATAAATCCTATAATCATAAATGATATGAATGTTGCGAAAGCGGTTTTTTTTGCATTATGATTGTGCCCTTTCAAATCGTTTTCTGATTTTACGGAGAGATAATCTGAAACCGCCATTGAAAATCCGTCGGCAAACAAGTTTGCAAATCCCAAAATCAAAACTATTGAAGAACTTAGAGAGGCGCCCATAACTGCTGACACCACGGCAAACGTCGTGACGGAGCCGTCGATTCCCCCATAGACAAATTCGGGAAGATATTTTCTTTTGAAACTACCCTTTTTCATTTTAGACTCAAGAGAAAAATGTATTTAAATTTATTGAGAAATTAGAACAGAATATCGTCTTCTTTATTTTCATTCTGGTCTTTACCTGGAAGAATAATATTTCTTCCTTCAGAATCTTTGGACTGCACAAGGTAACCGTCGTCTAACATCTCCTTAACTAAATTTTCTGCCCACTCTTCAGAACTAGTATAAGTCTTATCAATATTTAGAACCAGGGACTCTAAGAATGGACTAATTCTAAATATAACTCTTCCGTTTGTCTTTGATATTGTACTTTCAAACTCGCCCAGCCACATACCCTTTTCTTTATCAAATTCTAAACGATAATTCATTTTGCTTCCAGATTGATAAGTTTTCTCAAAATGAATTTTATTTTCTTCTGCAAAGGCTCCATTAACATCTGCTAAACCGAAATAGTCTGCAATTTTTCCTTCAAATGTTTTTCTTTTTTCTTGCGGTTCGTCTCTTAGAATAAAACCTCCAAACGGGAGAATTCCATAAGAGCCGTTATTGTAAACACCACATACAGAAAATAAATTTCTCATTTTATTTCATATTAACATTCATTTAAATAAATTTATATAATAAAAACGTTGTTTCATGTAATGAAACTCGGCGTTTTATTTTCTGGAGGAAAAGATTCAACTCTTGCAACATTGATTGCAAAAGAAGAAGGATATAAAATTGCTTGTCTCATTTCAATAATCTCCGAAGACAAACATAGCTATATGTTTCACACGCCGTCGATTTCTAAAACAAAAAGGCAAGCGGAGGCGATGGGAATTCCTATCTTAATCCAGAAAACGAAAGGAGAGAAGGAGAAAGAATTGGAAGATTTGGAAAAAGCGATAAAAAAGGCAAAGGAGAAATACAAAATTGAAGGGATTCTTACGGGAGCCGTGGAATCAACATATCAAGCATCAAGAATTCAGAAAATTTGCGACAAATTAAATATTGAATGCTTCAATCCTCTTTGGTTAAAGGATCAGTTTGAAATTCTTGAAGATTTAATTAGAAATAAATTTGAAGTTATTTTAACAGGAGTTTTTGCTTTTCCTTTTGATGCGAAATGGCTTGGAAGAAAAATTGACGGGAGATTTGTTGAGGATATGAGAAAATTACACGCAAAATATAAAATAAATCCTGCAGGCGAAGGAGGAGAATATGAAAGTTTTGTTCTCTATGCGCCAAAACTTTTCAAGAAAAAGTTAAAAGTAAAAAGCTTTAAAGATTTTGGAGAAAAGAATAGTTGGACAAGGGAGATTAATATAAATTAAATCAGAAATTTTTTTTTAAATTTTCGTCGTTTTTGTAAAAATCGTGTCTTTCAAAGAGTCTTTCTAGAATTCTTGGATTGTCTCCAGGAGCAACGCCTTTGAAATCTTTTCTAAATATTTCCAAAGAATTCTTTTCGTGTTCCGAAAAATCAACATTTCCGTTGGATTGCGCGCCAAAATAATTAATCTTAAAACTCTGCCCATAAACAAAATTAAATATATTTCTAACTCTTGGGATATGAAAATTCGAAGAAACAACCGCAAGACTTTTCCATTTCTTGGGCAGAGCTAAGAGTAGCTTTGAAAATACAGCGTCTCCGACGGTGTCTTTTGAGATTTTTTCCATCAAAACTTCAGACTCCAGAATGTTATTTTCTAAAATAATGTTCTTCATCTCCTCGCAACGACTCCCCGACAAGGCAATTTCATACGCCTGTTTAAAATAAATCGGCATTGCAGCACCAACCCTGCTAAGCATTTCTTCTCTTGGATTGCACGACAAAACAAGAACCGCATCATAATTTCTCATAAGCAAACATTTTGTTTAAATCTTATAAATATGATTATTCTTGAATTATAATGATTTTGATTGTAAATATATGCTCGGAAATATTGCATTATTACGAATTTGTGAAACCTGTTGAAGATATCTTGATAAATAAAGGCATAAAATTCTTTACGAAACATTACAAGAAAATAAATGAAAATGATTTGAAAAAAGCGGATAAGATTATTATTTGCGGGACGGGTTTGAAAGACAACGATTTCTTGAGAGATATAAGGAGATTTGAATGGATTAAAAATTACAAAAAACCTATTTTCGGAATTTGCGGCGGAGCGCACATCATCGGACTGATTTTCGGCGGAAAATTAAAAGAGAAAAAAGAAATCGGCTTGAAAAAGACCAAAATAAATAATTTTCTTGATATAAGCGGAGAAAAAGAAGTTTATCATTTGCACCAATTTTACGTTCTTCCAGAGATATATCACAAAGAAAATATTTATGCAACTTTATTTCACCCGGAAGTTCGCAATAAAGATATTATTGCAAATTTTTGCACAAATGCTTAAAAAGAAAAGCGCTTTTTTAAAATATGAAAAAATTGACTTCGATTATTGTCGGAGCCGCGACTTTATTTTCTTCTTTAGCGACGGATTTATACGGTGAAAACAGATTTAATCTCCCGAATTTTGAGAGAATGAATTTGCGCATTGAAACCGAGAAAGAAAACATAAAACGAAGAACTTATCCAAAAAAATTTGAGATGCAAAATGATGGAACAGCAATAGAAGCGCCAGGATATATAACTTTTTCAATAAATTGTTTTGGTGAAGAAAGAGTAATGTTTTATTATGATTTTTTCAGCAAGAAATCTTTTGAGAGAGATAGCTTTTTTGGAGACTTTAGACGCTTGCCGTCAAATGCTATTCCAAATTACAGAAAAATGACTTGCGCAGGCAAATTAACTTAATGGACCCGCCGGGAATTGAACCCGAGTCTCATCCATGCCATGGATAAATTCTACCGCTGAACTATGAGCCCTTTTAAACCACTAAAACATATACTTTTTTATTGTTTTCTGCCAGCCAAGCGTAATACCGATATACTACGAGCCCGCGCGAGGACACGTGATTTGCATACGCATCGCAACGAATCTTCGCTTAACCTTCCTTTCAAAACATTACAATAATGCTTAAATATTTAACTTAAATGCAATCATAATGAGTTTGATAAAGAATCTGGTTTCAGGGACGATTATTGCAGTAGTATTGGCAACAACACAACCCACACTTGCAGAAAATCAAGAACCAGTTCGTATGGAAAGCGTGTTACAAGGCGGGAGACTTTTTGCCAGATATTATGGTGAAGGTTTCCATAACGGATTTTCTTATGAGCGAGCGGATTATATTAAAGTATGTCTATTTGAAGACCAAGAAGATGTAACTAAAGCCTCATACAATAACTGGCGAGTGGACAGAAAAATCCCCAAGTTATAGAAGTAAAAAACTAATTCTTAATGGAATTTTAGAACATAAAAAATATGTTACCGAAGAATTTATGAAATGTGTAAAAGAATCTAAATCTTCAACGCGTTTTCTTTCCCAGTCTTCAAATTCTTTACCTTAAACTTTTTTGATTTCATTTCCTTTTCTCCGACGAAAATTGCGTTCTGAATGAAATGAGCGTTTGCATATTCGAGAGCTTTACTAGGTTTTCCATAATAAATTATTGAGCTCTTTCCTTTTTCGCGGAGTTTTTGCACAAGCTTTATCGATTCTTTATCTTTGTTTAAAGAGATTACAAGATACTGTGTCGCGGAATTCATAATATCAATTTTGCCGTAGTCAATCAAAGTTCCGAAGGAAATTCCAACGGCAGGGATTATTCTTCCAATATATTTTCCGACTTTATCATCGTATCTTCCACCTCCAGCAAGCGCAGCTTTTGAATCTAAGGTCCAAACTTCCCAGACGTTTCCTGTGTAATATGAAAATCCGCGCATCAAAGTCGGAGAAAATTTTATTTTGAATCCATAAATTCTCCCAAGTTTTTCAAGTTCAGATATTTCTTCTGAACCTTGGTAATTATTTTTTATGAAGTAGTCCAAATCCTTCTGGAAAAACAAGAAAAGCTTTTTTATGGAATCCTGAGATATTATCTTTTTAAGATTTCTTTCAATTTCCAATTTTGGCAACTTATCCATTTTATCAATTTCCCTTAAAACCTGCATTTGATTTTTTATTATGTTTGCTTTTTCCAAAATTGAGTTCAACAATTTTCTGTTGTTGACGCGGATTTCAGATTTTATTTTTAATTCTTTTAAAATGGAATCTGCGAAAGCCAAACATTCAGCGTCGGCTTTAATTGATTCGTCTCCGATTATATCTGCATCAAATTGTGAAAATTCGCGATATCTGTCTGCTCTCAAAGGCTCATCGCGGAAAACAGAACCGAATTGGTATCTTCTCCAAGGCAATTTTACATTTGGAAATTCTTTTAGAATTCTTGGAAGTTGCGTCGTAAATTCAAAACGCAAACCAAGATTTCTATCTCCCTTGTCTCTCAATCTGAATCTGTCTGAAACGGCTTCGTCGTTTTCATTATCCCCTTTCAGCAATTCATCATATTCTATCGTTGGCGTTTCAGCGGGCATAAATCCGAAGAGTTTTGCGTTTCTTTGCAAAATTCCAATTATCTTTTCTCTTTGCAAACTTTGCGGCGCGTAAATATCGCGAAATCCTTTTACTTTTTCAATCGTCATCTTTTCTTCTCCAAATCTTTTACAAGAGTATCAACTTTTTTCATAATCATTTTCACGGTACTTCTGTTTTGAGCCAAGTTTTTTCCCTCAACAACATCAGGAATTTCCCATTTTATTACTTTGTCCTTATACCATTTATAACTGAAAATTTCTTTGGGAACATCGTTCGCGACAATAATTATCCTGTCAAAATCACAGAGCATTTCCATATTCATTGTTCTCGGTTTTCCAAGAATCGAGAAACCATATTCTTCTCCGACGCGAACCTGCGTTTTGTCGAGGGGGAGAAATCCTTTTATGACGCCTGCACTTTCGGCTTTGTAATTCTTATTTTTATTTACCTTATTGAAATACGCCTCGGCGGTTCTGCTTCTGAATCTATTGTATTTGCAAACGAATAATATTTTTTTCATTTTTTATCTTTTTTTAAGGACGGAATCGCCAATGGGATTGGCTCAACCATCCTGTAACTTCGTTCCAGGACGGAAGTCGAAATTCTTACGACTTTCTCATACCTTCCTTCTCGATTTTCTCGAAGGACGGAAGGAGAGAATCGAACTCTCGTCTTGCGGACCACAACCGCACATTCTGCCATTGAACTACAGCCGTCATATTTTAATTTAGTTAAATACAATATAAAAAGTTTTTTAGAAAGAAGGTTGCAACTAATAGAATCCGTGCTTCGAACTATGCCGATAGCTCCAATTAGCTGTCATAAAAATTTTAGAATAACTGAGTTTTTAAATTTAATTAAAAATTAAAATTCGAGAGGATATGCAACTGAACAAAGCTGTTCAACTCCCGAAGCGTCCGTGAAGTAAGGGATTATTTCAACCTTGTTTGCGTTTGTAACAACTCCTGACTGAACTAAAGGATCCATTGTTATTGTAATTGTTTTTGTCGCCAAAGGAGCGATATTTCCCGGCTCAGGATGCACCCAACTTCCAGTCTCGTTACTTATTATTACTTTAACTCCACCAATTTCATCTCCACTAGCACTTCTTATCATTGTAACACTGTATATTGCATCACTTGTTGAATTTGTCACAACTGTTGGTTCAACATTTATATCAGAACAGGAAGAAGCAAGATTTATTTTTCCCTCTCCACCCTTAAGAACATTA
The DNA here is from genome assembly GCA_964364785.1 of Candidatus Woesearchaeota archaeon. Classification (GTDB taxonomy): domain Archaea; phylum Nanobdellota; class Nanobdellia; order Pacearchaeales; family GW2011-AR1; genus JACQLK01. The sequence continues at coordinate 7,344 of CAYINP010000024.1, forward strand.
TTAACCACAATCCATACAACTCCGACGGCAACTATTGCAAGAAGAACTAAAATTAATGTAACAACAATTTCTGAAAGCCCTTTTTTATTGTGTATCATCTTGCCTCTTTAATATTGGTTATAATAAAATCTTCTTTAAAAATGTTTTTATGATGAAGTTTTATTGAAATTATCCAGCAGCTCGAAGAAATCTTTTTTGTCCATCGTCTTGTCGCTTTCAGATAAGCCAATTTGCTCCGCGAATTTCCAAAACGCCTGCGGTTTGTAACCACGCTTTCTCAGAGAAGCAACTGTCGCCAATCTTGGGTCGTCCCATCCAGAATATTTTCTTTCTTCAATTGCAATTCTTGTTTTCGTTGTCGACAAATCCATATCTTTAAAATTAAATCTTCCTATAAATCCTGCCCAAGGATATTTCTTTCCCAAAACTTTGAAAATCATTTCCTGTCTTTTTGAATTATCAATGTGGTCTTTCCCCCTTATTGCGTGTGTAATCCCAAGTTCTATATCATCGACGCTGACAGCCAAGTTCATCAATGGCCAAACGCGATATTTTTCTTTTTGAATAGGATGAGAAGAAAGATTTATTCTCGCGAGAGGAAAATCCCTGAATGCAGGATTTTTATCTTTCATATTTGACTTGAATCTTAAAACCGCTTCTCCAGGTTTGAATCCGTTTTTATCAAGCATTTTTTTCCATCGCCTTTCGTTTTCTTCAACAGAAATTTTTCTGCAAGGACAGTTTTTCATTTCTTCAACGTATTTCTCAAAATCGTCCGAAGAACAAGTGCAAACATAAACTGCGTTTTTTTCCAAAAGTTTTTGCACGTAATCATAATAAATTTCCATTCTGTAAGATTGAATTACAATTTCTATTTCATTGTTGAAGAGCCATTTTGATTCGTTCTCAATCATTTGATATGCCTGCGGGAGAATATTTTCCGGGTTTGTATCTTCTATTCTTATATAAAATTTCCCACCGTATTTTTTCACATACAAATAAGAAAGCGACGCCACAATCGCGCGCCCGACGTGCAAAGGGCCAGAAGGCGACGGCGCGAAGCGCATCACAACTCCTGTTTTTGGAACATTAGGAAGTTCTTCCAAACCCTCGCGAGTTTCTCTTTCTGAAACCAAATCCTGC
>CAYINP010000025.1:0-1471 GCA_964364785.1 Candidatus Woesearchaeota archaeon
TTAAAAACAATCAACAAACATATTGGAGAAAACGATAACTTTTTCAGTGTGATTTTCTATTCGTTGATATATATTTTGCTGAGACCAATTGTTATTATAGTCTCGCTGTATAAATTTTTTACGGGAAAATATTCCTGGCGATGAGAAAAATGGAAAATAAAAAGCACGTTTTTTGGCAAGCATTTTTTGTAACTGTTCTTATTTTTTTAGTCGGACTTGTATTGGGAGTTTATCTTGAACAGATAAGGGCAGATAGTTTTTCAATTGCATTTTACGATTCGGAAGTTTCATTATATGATTCATTTGCGCTTGGAAAATTTATTGAAGGTAATTTTACTTCTTGTGAAAATCTCAAAGAAGCAAGCATAAATTTTGCCGATAAGATTTATCTTGAAGCAATAGATTTGGAAAAGTACGATGAGAAAAACAAATTAACCGAATCGATAGAAAGCGTCCATAGAAAATATGATTTGCTTAGAACTATTTTATGGATTAATTTAATTGATTTGAAAAGCGAGTGCGATGAAATAAATACTGTTGTTTATTTTTATGTTTACGATACAGATAATATTGAAACAAAATCAAGTCAAATCGTTTGGGAGAGAATACTTTCTGAGGTCAAGGAAAAGGAAGGCAATGACATTATTTTGATTCCGATTGCGATTGACCAGAATATTGAGTCTTTGGATTTATTGATAGGCAAATATAAAATTGAGAAATTTCCCGCAGTGCTTGTAAATGAGAAAGATGTTTTCTACGAACACAGAACTTCTGATGAAATCCAAGGTTATCTGAACTGATATTTCAAATCACATAAAATATTAAAAAGAGATTTTCCTGAGTTATTTGATGGAGTGTTTTAAATGTGGAATCCAAGAAGAGAGGGCTTTGCTTTTTGATGCTATTTCCATTTCTGGAATAGTCAAGATTTGCAGGAGATGTTCCATTGTTGAAGATATTCCTCTTATAAGAGTCAAAACGGAACAAGATATAGAGGAACAAAGAAAAGTCGAGAAGACTAAACAGGATGCGCAGAAACTGGCTTATGTGAAGCATATGAGGGGAGACGATTTGGCGTTGAGGCGACTTGTTGATTCGAATTTCAAGAAACTTAATGAAGACTTGGCTTTGAAAAGCACTTTGATTGACAATTTTCATTGGGCGATGATGAGAGCGAGAAGGGCGAAACATCTTACTCAAGGGCAGTTGGCTAATGCAATAAGAGAACCTGAGATTATGATAAATACTTTGGAAAGAGGAGTTGTTCCTGAGAAAAGCAGAGAGGCAATAACAAAAATTGAAAATCATCTTTTTGTAAGGTTGAGAAAAGGCGATTCGAAAATGGAAGGAAGAAGCCATTTGACAAGTTTGAATTCTGCAACAAGCTTGAGGGTTTCGGATTTGAAAGATATGACGAAGATTGAATCAATTAAAATCAACGATGATTTGAGATTTGAAGACAAGGATTGAA
>CAYINP010000025.1:1571-8311 GCA_964364785.1 Candidatus Woesearchaeota archaeon
GACGAGAAAATTTCTACCGGGAGTGCCGATTTTAATAAATGGCTTTTTGGAGGTTACGAGAATGATGTAATTACAATGATTGCGGGTTCCCCGGGAAGCGGGAAAACAAATTTTACAATTCTTGCAGCGTGCTCTCAGGCGAAAAAAGGAAACAAAGTTATTTTCATCGATACCGAGGGCGGTTTTTCCATTGAAAGAGTGAAACAAATCGGCGCTGAAAATTCCGAAGAAATATTGAAGAATATATTTGTTCTTTCTCCGACGAATTTTGAAGAGCAGAAGAAATCATTTTCACTTCTTCTTGACAAACTGAAAAAAGAACACGTTTCTTTGATTATTGTTGACGGGCTTGCAACACTTTATCGTTTAGGATTTGGGGAAGCGGAAAAAGATGAAAATAAAATCCGCGAGCTTAATTGGAAAATGGCGGAGCAGATGAGGACTCTTGCAGAGATTTCAAGAAAGCAGAAAATTCCCGTTCTTGTTACTAATCAGGTTTATTCGGGATTTCTTTCAGAAGAAGAATTGAGAAAAGGCGTTGAGAAGAAAACCAGTCTGGTTGGAGGAGATTTGCTAAAATATTGGAGCAAATGCATAATTGAATTGAAAAGCGACGGAAAGAGGAGAAAAGCAATTTTATTAAAACACCGAAGCCTTCCAGAAAAAGAATTCAGTTTTGAAATAAAAAACGAGGGAATAATAAAGAAGGGGTGGATTTGAACCATGTTAGGTTCAATATTAGATTATTTGTACGTTGCATTTGAAAACAGAAATGGAAATATTCCAGAAGAAGTTCAGCACATTCAAACAAGCTGTGAAAATTCTGAAAATTGGATTTGCTTTTTGCCAGAAGGTGCTTTGAAATTTTCCCACATAAGAAAGAAAATTCTTTCTAGAATAAATTCCGATGCTTATGTTGTTCCTAAAACAGCAATTCAGCCGAATCCTGAAGTGACAAGAAAATTTCTGGACGATATAACACAGATAGCAATAAGCGATTATTTAAAAAAACAAAAAAGTGAGGTCAATGTTTTAGGAATAAGTCTTGGAAATGCGTCGGCTTACAAATTTGCAAATGATTTTCCTGTAAGAAGATTTGTTTCCGTCGTGCCAGGTTCTTATTTGCCAGAGTGTATTTGGGAGAGCATTGCAACAAGAAAAATTGCAAAAAATTCCGGAAAAACTTTAGAAGATTATCGCGACGTGTTAGATGATTTCAGTCCGATAAGAAATTTAGACAAATTGAAAGCAAAATCTTTGGAAGTCTATCTTGGAAAACGAGATAAAATGATTCCATATAAAAGAGGAAAAGAACTCGTTGACGAAATGAAAACGAGAGGTTTAAATCCCAAGACGACAATTTTTCCGTTTTCAGGGCATTGTGAAACAATATTTTATTTTGCGAGAAACTTTGCGATTAGTAAGTAGTAAGGCAAGAATATAAACTTCCAATAAGGAGGTGCTTAATGGACGTCAACAACATAAAATTTGAAGTTATAAAAAAGCTGGTTGATACAAATTTCAGAGTTAAGAATATTTCAAACATCTCAAAATTTCAGAGCAATTCTCCGCCGAGCGTTTTCATTGGAAGCAAATTAAGATATCCTCTTGTGAATGTTGGGATTTTAAGCCCACTTGAAAGAGATGATAATGCGTGGCTTTACGACGCGGAAAAATATTGGGCAGAAAATAATTTCAGCATAAACGATGTTATTCAAATTAGGGAATCCTTATTGAATTCAAGATTTCAATCAAAAGTTCAGGATTCAAAGTCAAATGGAAACAAATTTGTGCAAATAGCGAAAGAAATTGCGCTTGCGTCAAAACCTGTTGATATTGAAATTGAATTAAAAAAGAATTTGAGTTTTGGAAGAAATGATGACAGAGTAACAACGCCGCATGGAATGCGCGCAGGTTTGAAGAAAGCCAGAATCACGAGCAATGTCAGGATTCATAGGCAGGTTGACAAAGTTATTAATGATGATTTAAAGGCAAGCGAAGGAATGCAATATCTTTACAAAAAAGGTTTTGACAATTATACTCTTAGCAAAATTCTTAGCGTCGGTGTTTTGGGATTGAAAACTCAGAAGAAACTTGTTCCGACGCGATGGTCGATAACCGCGACGGATGACACTTTGGGAAAACAAATTATTGAAAGAGTGAAAGATTACAAATGGATTGAAAATTACGAATTATTTTTCGGAGAATTTCTTGGAAACCAATATTTGATTTTGCTTTTCCCAAATGTTTGGAATTACGAACTGTTTGAATTATATATGCCTAAAAGTTCTTGGAACTCTACGGATTTTGTGAAAGCATCAACAGATTTTGAAAGTTTCTTTGGAAGAAAAAATTACGCTTCCGCAACATCTGGAGGATATTATGCAACACGACTCCCTATTTTAGAATATCTTGAATCAATAAAAAGACAGGCAAGCGTTTTGGCTATAAGATTGGAAACGCCGAGCTATTGGGCCGGTTTAGGGGTTTGGGTTGTAAGAGAAAGCGTAAAGAGAAGCATGAAAAAGAAAATGGTTTTCAATTCCAAAAACGAATTGATTGAAGGAGCAAAGGAAATTTCTAAAATAAAATACAATTTTAATCCAGAGGACATAATAAAAAAAAGCAAGATGATGAACGAAGTTCTTGCGCAAAAGAAACTGGGAGATTTTTTCAAACCTGTAAATTTATAAACATATATTCCATAATATATTTGTCAGAATATAAATTCAATAAAGGAGGTAAAAAGATATGCACTGCGGATGGATACAAACTGTTTTGGCTTTGTTAATACTTGTATTTGCAATTTGGCCAACACTAGTTTTTTCAGCGATAGTTTCATGGTGGATTGTTGTAGTCTCAGCCGCTCTTTTGCTAATTCATGCACTTGTGTGCCATAAATGCGAAGGAGTTTGCTCGAACTGGATGAAATCAAGCAAGAAACGAAGAAGATAAATTTATTTTATTTTTTTATTCTTCTTTTTCAATTTTTATTTTTTAGAAGGTTTTAAAAATTGGAATAGAATTGAAAATTCATGACAAACAAAGTTTATCCCGAAGATGAAGTGATTCGCATAGCAACAGTTTATGATGAGATTGGTCACATATATGGAAGAATTGATGATGCAATAATGGATAAAGAAGCATGGATATCTGTTTATAGAGAAAGGGTCGAAAAAATGATTGACCAAATTCCAAAAGAGTTGCATCCTCGCTTAGAAAAAATTGCTAAATTAGAAGCGTTTTTTAAGAAAAAAGAGTAAATCAATTTGAAAATTATCTACTAGGATATTTGTTCAATCATTTTCCTCTTGAGCTTTTTTCTTTCTATATTCTTCCAGTCTTTCTTTGTTTTTTTCGCATTCCGAATTGAAACATAAAATCCAAGGACGCTTTGCTTTTCTTATGCAGAGCACCATAGGGAAATTGCATTTTTCGCAATTTTTCTTTGGATTTTTTATGAGACTGTTTGGAGGAAGCGTGTAAGTATTTTTGCAATTTGGATATGCGTTGCACGCGATGAAAAATCTCCGCGTTTTTTTTGAATAATTTATTATGAGATTTCCTTCTTTGCATTTTGGACAAGGGCCGAGAATATTTTCTTCCCTTTGCTTTTGGACAAGATTGTCGTTGGCGACAACAAGCTCTTTTCCAATTTCCTTTTCATTTTTCTCAAACTGGTTTGCAATTTTTGTTATCGTCTCTTTCGCCTTTTCTATGACTTGGTTTTCTTTTTCAAGGAAACCGGATTTTGACTGAGAAATATTTTCCATTTCCTTTTCAAAATCTCTTGTTAGTTTTTCATCAGTTATTATTGGAGAATACTTTTCCAGAGTTTCAACAAGCGAAATTCCGAGCTCAGTTGCCTGGACACTTTTTTCCATTACGTATCCTCTGTAATAAAGAGTTTCAAGTATGGAAGCGCGAGTAGCTTTTGTTCCAAGATTTCTTTTTTCTAATTCTGATAAAATTGAAGCTTGAGTGTATCTTCTCGGAGGTTGTGTTTCTTTTTCCTCGTTTCTTATTTTAGTTATTTCAATTTCGCCGTTGAAATCTGGAATTTCCTTTTCTCCGATTTTCATTGGATAAATTTCAAGCCACGCTTTTTTTCTTGTGGAACTTCCACCTTCTGAAAACCTAAGTCCTTCAATTTCAATCTTCACAGTTTTTTTGTCAATTATTGCATCGTCGCAGAATAAGGATAAAAATCTGCGAACAATCAAATCGTAAACCCTTTCATCGTCTCCTGAGAGTATTTGAAAATTTCCAGTCGGATAAATTGAAGGATGCGCGGGATCGGATTTTTTCCCTTCAATGGGCTTTGTTCTTGATATTAGTTTTCTCATCTTGTATTTGTCTGCAAGTTTCTCCAAAATATCGCGATATGCAATTGAATCAGGAAGTTTTTGGCTTGATGTTCTTGGGTAAGAAATCAAACCTCCAAGATAAAGCGATTGAGCAATCTGCAATGTTCTTGATGGATTTAATCCATAGAGGCGATAAGCTTCAGTTTGCAAAGTTGTAAGATCAAACGGAGGATTTGGCGGGAGAATCTGCTCTCTCTTTTCCGTTGTGCAATCCGAGGTTTTGCCGACGAGAGAATCGAATTTTTTTAATTCGGTTTTTTTGAAGATATCTTTATTGTGTTTTAATTCTAGAGAATTTTTTTTATCTTTTATTGTTGCGAAAACCTGCCAGTATTTCTCAGATTTGAAGACTTGAATTTCTTTTTCTTTGTCAACAATTAATTTCAATGCAGGACCTTGAACTCTTCCAATGGACATTATTTTGAATCTACCTGAACTTTTTATTGCGCTCATTAGAGCTCTTGATAAATTTATTCCGTAAAACCAATCAAGATAATGCCTCGTTTCTCCAGCAATCGCCTGCCCCCAATTTAATTTTGAGCTTTTTTCTTCGTATGCAATATTTAATTCATTGTCAGTCAACGTTGAAAATTTCATTCTGTTTGCATCTTTTTGCCCGCATATAAAACGCACGACGTTCATTCCTATCACCTCTCCTTCTACGTCGTAGTCCGTTGCAACAGTTATTTCTCCAGCTTCCTTCGCGAGTTTGGATATTGTATCATAATATTTTCCAGTAAAATCGCTTTTTTTTGCGAGGAAATTTGGAATCCACTTTATATCAAATACTGGAAATCCTTTTCCTGACATTTGCTTTAATGTAAATAAATGTCCGACGGCGCAGGCGACAACTATTTTTTTCCCGTCGCGAGAAACTTCGTAATAAGGAATCCCTTGGAAATTCCTTTTTGTTGCATCTCCAAGCGCCGAGGCAATTTTCATAGCGGCTTGCGGTTTTTCAGTTATAATAAGCTCGTAGCCGTTTTTCTTAAGGGAAATTTCCTCAGGAATAAAATCTACAGCGGTTTTCTCAAAATTTTTTCCTTTCTTTGTTTTTGCCTTGGTTTTTTTCACAGAAGTTTTTCTTTTCTTCTTTTCTTTTGGTTTAAGAGAAAGAACTTCTATTTTCTCGATGTTTTCCAACGGCTTTATTTCTTTTTCAACAGCCCTCTTTACCATCGTTTCATCAACTGGAAAATAATTCTCGGCAGTTGTTTCGGCTTTTGACTTTTGCAGATGCTTTGGTTTTCTTGGAGGCATTTATTAGTCCTATAGACAATGTTTTTAAGTTTTTAGAATTTGTGAAGGTTTTTAAAAATGCTTGACTAGATTATTTGAAATGGTGATGCTTGATTTTCCGAGATTGAGACAATTTCATAATTATGATTGTGGAGCTTTGGCGACGCAGGCTGTTTTGCAATATTACGGGAAGGATATTCGCGAAGACAAAATAATGAAATTGCTGAAAACAAAAAACTCGACCAAAATAGGAAATATCTCGAAGGTTCTTGGGAAATACGGATTAAAAACCAAGACTAAACAATTCACAATATCCCAAGTAAAGAGATATTTGGACAAAGAGCATCCTGTTATTTTGGTTTTGCAGGCATGGGACGCAAGAAACAAAGATTTGGAAGATTTGAAAAAAGAAACCGAGTTTTACCGGAAAAAAGGAGTTGCAAAAAAAGATTGGGAGCATGATTGGTGCGACGGGCATTATGTTGTTGCAATAGGCTACGATAAAAATAAAATGTATTTTGAAGACCCCGGCCTTGTTTTGAAAGAATATCTTAAATTTGACGAGCTAATTAAGAGGTGGCATGATGCAGGAGGAAAAAAAAGCAAGGGAAAGAAATACATTCATTTTGGAATTGCGGTTTACGGGAAGAAGAAGGTTTATGATGGAAGAAAAGTTTTCCACATGCCGTGAAGGCGGGCTAAGAGGAAAATCCAGGACCGCCAAACGTCACTTTTGGATTTCTGAGAATTGTGAAATAATTAATTTCTTGATGCTCTCTTAGATATTTCTCCCTGCGTCTTTTAATAACTGGCTCTATAAAATCGTCAAGATACCACGCAGTTATAACCCTTTTGTTAACATCTTCTTTTATTGCAAATATTGGTTCTATCGTTCGCATAATCCCAAATAATTTCTTTTCTTTCCAGATTATGAGAGCATTAGAATAATTTGTTTTATTCACAGTAGTCTCTAATTTTTCATCATAAAATGGAGATAAATCTTCGGCGATTTTTTGTGCAAGTTCTTCCAAGGGGTGTTTTAACAAGATTATTTCAAATCCTTTTTCCATAAATTTTATTAAGAAAGTCTATTTTTAAACTTATTTAAATCTCGAAGATTTTTCCCTTTCTGCT
>CAYINP010000026.1:0-8204 GCA_964364785.1 Candidatus Woesearchaeota archaeon
ATTTTCTAAGAAAATGTCTCAAAAAGAATACGGCGCAGACTCGATTAAAATACTTGAAGGGCTTGAAGCAGTAAGAAAAAGGCCGGCAATGTATATTGGTTCAACAGGAAAGCCAGGACTTCATAAATTAGTAGATGAAATAGTTGACAACTCCGTTGACGAGGCGCTTGCAGGACACTGTAAAAACATAATAATAACCGTAAATAAAGACAGCTCGGTAACTGTTGAAGACGACGGCCGTGGAATCCCTGTAGAAATACATTCTCAAATGAAAGTTTCAACTGTTGAGGTTGTTCTGACAAAATTGCACGCTGGAGGAAAATTCGACAAGGACACCTACAAAGTTTCAGGAGGTTTGCACGGTGTCGGAGCCTCAGTTGTAAACGCGCTGTCAAAGAAATTAATTATTGAAGTAAAGAGAGATGGAAAAATTTACAGGCAAGAATATTCCCGCGGAGACCCGAAAACAAAATTAGTGGCAGTGGGAAATTGTCCAAAAGACGAGACAGGAACAAAAGTAACTTTCTGGCCTGACGAAGAGATTTTTTCGACTGTAAAAATAGATTATTCTGTTTTAGAAACAAGATTCAGGGAAATCGCATTTTTGAATGCAGGAATAAAATTAATTTTAATTGATGAGGCAAAAAACAAAAAAATAGAATTTCATTATGTTGGAGGTTTGGTTGAATTCATAAAATGGGTTAATGAATCAAAAGAAGTTCTGCACAAGCCGGTTTATTTCAAAAGGGAACAGGGAAGTAATATAGTTGAAATTGCAATTCAATATAATTCGGGATACCAGGAAAACATCTTCGGTTTTGTAAATGTAATTAACACCGTTGAGGGTGGAACCCATGTTTCTGGTTTCAAAACCGCGCTCACAAGAGTAATAAATGATTACGCAAAAAAGACAAATATGTTAAAAAAAGATGAAATAATTACTGGCGACGATGTTCGTGAAGGATTAACCGCAATTGTCAGCATAAAAATTCCAGAACCGCAATTCGAAGGACAAACAAAAACAAAACTTGGAAATTCTGAAATAAAAGGTTTCGTTGATTCAATAGTTTCATCTTCGCTTTCGGAATTTTTTGAGGAGAATCCGACAATAGCAAGAAAGATTGTTTCAAAATCTCTTGAAGCCGCAAAAGCAAGATTGGCGGCAAAGAGAGCAAAAGATTTAGTAAGAAGAAAAAACGCGTTTTCCCTCGGAGGTTTGCCTGGAAAATTAGCCGATTGTTCTAAAAAATCAACAGACACAGAATTGTATATCGTTGAGGGAGAGTCTGCAGGGGGTTCCGCAAAGCAGGCAAGAAATAAGGAGGATCAAGCAATTCTTCCGTTGAAAGGTAAAATCTTGAATGTTGAAAAATCAAGTCCGTCAAAAACACTAGCAAGCGAAGAAATTGTAAATCTCATAACTGCAATTGGAACTGGCGTCGGAGAACAATTCAATCACGAAAAAATAAGATACAATCGTGTTGTAATAATGACTGATGCCGATGTTGATGGAGAACACATTAAAACTCTTTTATTGACTTTCTTTTTCAGATTCATGCCCAAGCTTATTGAAAATGGAAATATTTTCGTTGCATTGCCTCCATTGTATAGAATAAGAAAGGGGCAAAAAGATTTCTATGTTTACACCGACGATGAATTAAAAAGAGAAATTGAAAAGGTCGGCGGAAATCCGATAGTCACAAGATTCAAGGGTTTGGGAGAGATGTCATCTGAACAACTTTGGGAAACAACAATGAATCCAAAAACCAGAAAAATTAAAAAGATATTTATTGAAGACGCTCTTGAAGCAGATAAAACTTTTTCAATGCTTATGGGAGACGATGTCCAAGCAAGAAAAGATTTCATCTCAGAAAACGCAAAGGAGGCTAACCTCGACATATAAAAATGCAAATAAACAAATTCCGTTTGGCGATTGCAATATTATTCTTAGCCGCAGCAATTTTAGGATTTATGAACTATCATGGAAAAATAACTGCAAAGGCCATTGAAGAACAGCAACTGCAAGAGTATTATGACGACTGGCTTCCAGAAAATTGCGATTGCATTGAAAAAGAAAGAATAAAATGTTCTGATGGTTTTGAACTTGTGGGAAGTTTGTGCAGAAACGAAGCTGAAAATACGTTCACAAATGTTCTTAAGGGATGTTCAAAATATGAATGTTCCGAGGGAAATTACATCCTCAATCAAGAAAATCAGAAGTGGGAGATGAACAAGAATGAATAAAAAAATTTGTCCAAGATGCAAATCAGAAAATGTAAAAGTTCATGTTACAGTCATGGGAGAGTCTCCGGAGTACACATGTAATGGATGTGGATATCATGGAATAATCTTTCCAGAATTAAAAAAATTAAAATTAGAGATAAAAAATGAAAACTCCTGATTGGATTTTGGAAGGATTTGATTCAGAAAAAGAATACAACAAGAAACACAAAATAAAAACAAAGTCTCGAACGCCGACGAGCACGGGAAAGACTTTCAAAATTAGAAGATGTCCAAAATGCAATTCAGACGATGTTTTCGTGGTTTTGGGTTTCGATGAAGGTAAAGGCAAAGGAGAATGGGAATGCAAAAAATGCAAATGGATTGGAAAAAATGTGAAAGAGCTTGGGGTTTCGGAAGAGGAGTTCTTGGAATTGGAGGAAAAAATAAAATGAAAAAGAAGATAAAATTACACGGACTGGGAAATGATGGAAATTTTAACTATTATATTTTTGATAAAAAGAAGAAAATTTATTTTCAATTAGCAAAAATCTTTAAAGAATTATTCAAAGTACATCTGGAAACTTATGATGATAATAACAAAGAAATTAACGTTGAAAAATATAGAGACTTTCACATAGAAACTTCGGCAAGTAATTTAGGCAAACCAAGAATAGATATTATTTATGGAGATAAAAAAATGTTTGTTATGATTCATTGTTCTTCACAGTTAAGAGTGAAATTTAATGAAGAGTTGCTCAAAATTGCAGAAATGCCAAAACCATAGAGGGCTAAAAAATGACAAACGACGAAAATCAAAAAAAATTAATTGATGACAAATCAATAATTCCTGCGGAAGTCTCCGAGGAAATGAAAAAAGCTTATTTGGATTACGCGATGTCCGTTATTGTATCGCGTGCTATTCCAGCAATTGAAGATGGTTTGAAACCAGTTCAGAGAAGAATTCTTTATGTAATGCAACAAATGGGTCTGAAACCCGGGAGCCAGACAAAAAAATCCGCAAGAGTTGTCGGAGATGTTATAGGTAAATATCATCCTCACGGAGATACTGCAGTTTACGACGCAATGGTAAGAATGGCGCAGGATTTTTCTTTGCGTTATCCTTTAGTTTTCGGACAGGGAAATTTTGGTAGCATCGACGGAGACCCGCCTGCCGCATACAGATATACTGAAGCGCGATTAGCCCATATTGCAGAAGAACTCCTGGAAGATTTGGAAAAAGAAACAGTTGATTTTATCCCAAATTTTGACAATTCTTTGAAAGAACCAGTTTTAATGCCGGGAAAACTCCCAAACTTAATAATTAATGGAGCAACAGGAATTGCCGTCGGAATGGCCACAAATATTCCTCCGCACAACCTTTCTGAAGTATGCGACGCAATAATTGCATTAATAAAAAAACAAGAGATGACAATTGAAGACCTGTGTGAAATTGTCCGTGGTCCCGACTTCCCAACGGGAGGAACAGTTTCAGGAGATATGCTTGAACTTTACAAAACAGGGAGGGGGAAGTTATTGTTGAGAGGAAAAGTTGGAACAGAAAATACGAAAAACAAAGAACTTGTTGTAATAACTGAGATTCCTTATATGCTAAACAAAACAACGCTAATTGAACAAATAGCAAAAATGATTCAGGATAAAAAACTGAAAGACCTTTCTGATTTGAGGGACGAAAGTGCAAAAGGAAAAATTCGCATTGTTTTGGAATTAAAAAAAGGCGCGAATGCAAAATTCTTGATAAACGCATTGCACAAATATACAAGGCTTCAGGATTCTTTCAGCGTCAATTTCCTTGCTCTCGTCGACGGACAGCCTCGCGTTCTTGACTTAAAAACCGCGCTTGAACAATACATAAAATACAGAAAAAAAGTTGTAACAGACAGGACAAAATACGAACTTAAAAAAGCCGAGGAAAGACAGGAGATTGTTTCTGGTTTGTTAATTGCGCTTAAGAATATAGACGAAATAATCGCGATGATTAAAAGGGCAAAATCAGCATCTGAAGCTTTGGAAAATTTAATGAAAAAGTATGACTTGACAAAAAGGCAAGGACAAGCAATTCTTGACACAAAACTCCAGCAACTTACTTCTCTGGAGCACGACAAATTAAAAAAAGAACACTCAGACTTGAAGGAAGAAATCACTGAATACAGAAAGATTCTTGGAGATGTAAAAGAAGTTCTGCATATAATTGTAAAAGAAGTTTCCGAGTTGAAGAAAAAATATGGCGATGAAAGAAAAACGCAGATTATTCAAAAGATTTCTGAAATCTCAGAAAAAGATTTGGTTCAGAAAAAAGAAGTTGTTGTAACTATTACAGACAAGGGTTATGCAAAAAGAATGGACACAAAAACATACAAGGAGCAAAAGCGCGGAGGAAGAGGAGTTATAGGTTCAGGATTAGCAACGGGAGATTTCGTAAAGCAGATGATAACGTGTTCAACGCACGATTACCTTATTTTCTTCACATCTCGTGGAAGAGTTTTATGGTTGAAAACATACGAAATTCCCGAAGCGGAAAGGTACGGAAAAGGAAAAGCAATTGTGAATATGTTAAGCTTAAAAAATGAAAGCATAGCAAATGTAATTTCTGTAAAAAATTTCGAAGATTATTTATTTATGGTTACAAAAAGAGGTATTGTAAAGAAAATTTCTTTGGAGAATTTCTCCAAACCAAGAGCTTCCGGAGTTAGAGCAATAAATCTTCCAAATGATGAATCTGATTATCTTATAGATGTGCAAATAGTAAAAAAAGGGCAAGAAGTTTTATTGGCTTCCAAAAAAGGACAAGCCATAAGATTCAATTCCGATGACGTAAGAGACATGGGAAGAGGAAGTTACGGAGTTGCAGGAATAAGATTGGATTCTAACGACGAAGTTGTAAGTTTGGAAATTCTAAACACAGAAGCTGTTTTGACAATTACAAAAAATGGATTTGGAAAAAGAACAGCCGTCAACGAATATAGAAAAACTGCGCGTGGTGGAAAAGGTGTAATAAATGTCAAAGTATCTGAAAAAACCGATGATGTTGTTACGACAATTTCAGTTAACGACAATGATAATATTATTATAACAACGGCAAAAGGAATGGTAATAAGAACAACTTTGCAAAACATAAGAATAATGGGGCGCGCAGCGCAGGGAGTTAGAATAGTAAAACTTCAGGAAGGAGATTCTGTAACAGATTTAATAAGAGTTCAGGATTTGGGAGAAGAATAATCAGAAATATCTTTGAATAAATTCTGCAGCTAGACTAGAAATTCTGTAAACTCTTGCTTTTGCAGAGGAGACGCGAATTGTAACATGGCATAACAATTTTTCCATTTTCGAAGTTGCTGGAACATTTCCATCGACAGAACATCTTCCGTCTCTATAGTCTCTTAGGTATAATGCATAATCAAATTTCCCATTTCCGCCATTGTCAGAATTTTTTACCATGAGATAAATCCAGAAAATTTATCTTTAAAAATATTATGATGGTCAAAAACTTTGAAACTCAAACACAATAAAATATAAAAATAGATTTATTAATATCCTAGCATGGGTTTTGGAATTATTGTTGATGAATTGCATGGACGTTATCATTCTTTTACAATGGCGGATGATACAATGTATGACGGGATGGTGGAAAGTTATAAAAGAGATGGGAGAAATGTTATATGCGGCAGAAAAGGGATTCCAGATAAAGAGATAGATAATATTGCTGATAGGATGGGTGGGATATTAAAAAGATTAAATGAAGGAGAACCCTTGATTTTAAAAGAATTGGAATCTGTGTTGAATCCTATTTAAACCATAATTATTCTTTTTCCGAGAAATATTTGTGCAATTCTTCCTGTTTTTCCGGAGTTTTATTTCCCCAAGCAGGACACATTTTTTTGTATTCGCACCAATGACAAAGTGCAGATTTCGTCGGAGTAAAATTCTTCGTAGTTTCAATTTCTTTTATAAGTTCAATGGTTTCTCTTTTAAGAGTTTCAAGCTGTTCATTTGTTCTGCTTGAATGAATTTTTTTATTGAAAGAAAGATAATGCCAAACTAATCTAACAACTTTTTCTTTCCCGTAAATTTCCTTTATCGCGATTGCATAAAGCGCCAATTGCCTGTCATTTTCTATTTGCTCATCGGAAGGAAAGCTATTAGAGGTCTTATAATCGTGAACTTCATACTCTCCAGTTTTTAGATTATGCGCAAGCCTGTCAATATATCCTCGTATTTTATACAATCCAGTTTCATCTAGAGAAATCTCAATTTCCTTTTCAACATCAATTGTATTATCATCAAAAGGCTTGTGCTCCATATAATAATTTATAAGAAACTGAACGCCTTTGTTGAAATAATGCTCTATAGCGAGATTTTTCTTTACTATTAGAGTTCCAACTTCATAATCTTCTTTCCATTTGTTGGAATAATAAGATACGAGTTCATCAACAGAAGGAATTATTCCATACTTGACTTGCCTATAAAGCCACTCCAAACTGCTATGAACAACATTCCCAAGATGTGATTCAATTGTTTTTTCAATCTCGGGAATTATTTGGTCAATGTATCTGAATTTATATTTCAGTTTGCACTGTTCAAAAGAGCTCAATCTCGAATGCGAAAAAAGTTTTGTTTTGTTCATCTCTTTTTTAAAAATTATTTATTCCAATATTTCTCCAAATCCTATCAATCTCCAATGTCCTCCAATATTCCTCGCCATTCCCACATTGTCTCCTTTAACAGCAACTATCGGAATATTCAATGAAAGTTCAACCTCATCGTTTTTTATTTTCTCAATAGTCCCGACAGTGATTGTTGTATTCACAGAAAGCATTAGCATTTCCTTGTGTTTCAAGGGTTCTGTCTTTTTCTTGTCTGTTATTCCAATAACTTCTTCAAATAATTTTGTTTTCAACTTTGCTTTGTAAGTTATTTCAGGTAAAGCTCCTTTCTTTGAAACCAAACAGCCGTTAAGAGTGTCAGCCTTTGTCATAACTGGATCCAAAGAAGTCTCGATTGAAATGCTAACTCCTGGAAAAACTTCTTTGACAGATTGATTTCCTTTATGCAAAGAAATAATCTTCGTCGTAACAGTTTTGTACATTTGCTGGTTTCCTTTTTTGAAATTCAAACCAGGTTTTATCTCAATTTCGTCTCCAACTTTTAATTTTCCCTTTTTAAGAATTCCACCAAGAACTCCGCCATTGAGTTTTTTTATTTCAGTTCCAGGTTTATTTATGTCAAAACTTCTCGCAACAAGGAAAATAGGCTCTGAATCAACATCTCTCTTTGGAATTTCTATTTTCGCGAGCGCCTCAATTATTTTATCAATGTTTATTTCCTGCAAAGTTGAAACGGGAATTATCTCAGCGTTTTCGGCAAAAGTTCCTTTGACAAATTTTTTTATTTCATTATAATTTTCCTTGGCTTGTTCTCTTGAAACCAAATCAATCTTATTTTGGACAATTATTATTTTATTTATTTTCTTTGCTTGTAATGCAACAAAATGTTCTTTGGTTTGCGGTTTTATTCCTTCGTTCGCTGCAACAACAAGAATTGCAGCGTCTATTATCGCAGCTCCTGAAAGCATTGTCGCCATAAGCATTTCGTGTCCTGGCGCGTCGATAAAACTAATGTAACGAACAGGTTCGCAGCCTTTTTCATTTTTATTCGAATATTCTTTTCCGCACTTGTAAATTGTCATGTCTGCATAGCCCAATTTTATTGTAATTCCTCTCTTCAATTCCTCGGAATGCGTGTCTGTGAATTTCCCAGAAAGCTTGCTAAGCAGTGTGGTTTTACCGTGGTCTATATGCCCTACGACACCGACATTCAATTCTGGGAGATTTTTTTCTGTCATTATGAAAATTTTTTATTTTTTATTTTAATTTCTGTCATAAATTACTTTAAAGAAAAGAGTTTTTAAGCATTTTGAGTTACTTAACTTCTTTCAAAAAGTCATCAGAATCCTTGTAAACCAA
>CAYINP010000027.1:0-6373 GCA_964364785.1 Candidatus Woesearchaeota archaeon
ATAAATCCCTCGCTTGCAATGTCCTTCTTCCGTTCGCCTTCGCGCGCTTCAACCCCTCTCGTAAAATATCTTCAACTTTCTTCTCAAGTTCTCTTTCAACCTCGTCGGCAACGCTTGTGATTTCGTTTTCCTTATCCAAACTTCGAACGACTTTTCTTATATTTGATTTTATTATTAATCCCATATTATTTTATTTGCTCCAATAATTTAATAACTTTGTCTTTGCCGATTGCAAAAATAAAATTCGCCAATCTCGGTCCCTTTCTTTTTCCGATGATTGCGACATAAGCAGTCTCAAAAAATTCCTTGACGCTTATTCCTGAGGCATTTGAAATATTGTAAAATTCATTGAGCAAATCATCTTCGTTTATTTTTCTTGCTTTCAAAATTTCCTTAAGGGAAATCATAGCTTCTTTTTGTTCATTGGTAAAATTTGTTTCAATCTTGTCTTTTAATTCAAATTTAAAGTCATCTGGCGCATATTTCTTAAGCCAATTCTGGGCTTTCTCCGCCCTTTGTTTTGCATACCCCTTTAATTTGCTAGTTTTCCCTGTTTGAATCAGCGTCGTCAAATGCCTGAAACTTATCCTATCTGGTTTCTTCTTTGAAACTTTCAATCTAGAAAGCTCGTAAATTCTTCTTTCCTGTTCATCGGCTTCTTTTTCATAATATTTTCTTTCAAGTTCGTCGTAATCCTCGTAAATTTTGATAACGTCGCCGTCGAAACTTATGTCAAATCCTTTATTTGGTCTCGTTCCAACAAACAAATATCTTATTATTTCCGGCTCGTAAATTTCCTCAACATCTTTCAAAGTTATAACATTTCCAAGTGACTTTGACATTTTTCCCTCGGCGCCTTTAGCATTAATGAAATCATACATAACATACATCGGCGCCTCGTAATCATAAATTTCTTTTGATATTTCTTTTCCAGTTGTAAAACTTCCTCCAACCACACTGTGCTCGTTTCCTCCAGGTTCAAAATCAACTTTCTCGTATTTCCATCTTGCAGGCCAGTCAATTCTCCATTTCAATTTCACAATTCCTTTTTTTCTGAAATCAATTTTATTTCTAAATCCGCAGCTACATCCATATTCTATGAAATATCCCTCAGCGGAAAAAACTCTTGTGTTATCTTTTCCGCATTTTTCACAATATACTTCAATCGGCATCCAACTCTCTTCAAGCGGTTCCTTTCTGTATTTGTCAAGAATCTTAATTATCTTTTTTCTTTCATCAAGAGCCTTTTTTATTAATGGCGCGTAAGCGCATTTCTTGTTTCTCTGGCTTTGCCTTATGAAATTTGGTTTTATTCCAACGCTGACAAGAGCTTTTTCGAATTCTTGCTCAAAATGTTCCGCGTAACTTTTTTTGTCTCCATAAGGTGAAGGAGCTTCGCTTAACGGCAATCCTAAAAATTTTTCAAATTCTTTTTGTTTATTTTCAGGAAGGTTTGCAGGGATTTTTCTTAATCTGTCATAATCATCCCAAGAATAAATGAATTTGACTTTTTTACCTTTGTCTTTCAGGGCGCGAACGACCAAATCTGTTGTAATAATTTCCCGAAAATTTCCGATATGAACCGTTCCAGAAGGGGAAATTCCTGAGGCACATACAAATTCTTTTTTCTTGCCTCTTTGTTTTATTATATCTTCAGCGACTTTGTCTGCCCAGAAAAATTTCTCGCTTTTTTCCATTAGGGAAAAATGAAGATTTAATTTAAATATCTTGTTGATACAAAGATTCCAACGGGCTTAAATTTTTCTCAGGGATTGTAGTAACTCCCGTCACAAATTTTGGCGCAAGAGGAATATCTTTTGAATCAGTAGGAGAAATCTCTAAAACTCTTCCGTCATAATATTGTCCAACTCTAAATTTTCCCTCATCACGCAATGGAATGCGGATTGATTTAAACATCCCTGTTATTTGAACTAAATTCTTTCCGCTAGTCGGACTATCATAAACGACTAACTCTCCAATATTATATTTCGGTTTGGACATTACAAAAAAAGAATAAGTTCTTTTTTAATCTTTTATATCCTGAAATATCACTTTCCATCCAATTCCATATTCAAAATGTTATCAACAATTTGCTGGAAAGTGTCCCATCTGCTTACATGAATGTATTTTATCTTCTTGAAATTTTCCTGCAACTTTTGTACCTGCAAAAATAATTTCATCAACTCTGGATTTTTTACGCGATACTCTCCCAATAATTGCCTGACAATTAACTGAGAATCAAGAAAACAAACGAGCTTTTCTTCAGTATGTTTTCTCGCAAGCTCCAACGCTTTTATCAAAGCACGATATTCAGCAACATTGTTTGTAACTTTTCCAATTTTTTCAGAATATGTTTCAATAATGCTGTCATTTCTTCTCACAAGAACTCCTATAGCTCCTAGCCCCGGATTTCCTCTGCTTCCACCGTCGCTGTTTGTGTAAATCATCTCAAATATGCAGAATTTTAAAATCTCTAAAATCTTGAAATTTCTCCGCTTTCTCTTCAACTTTTCTTATCTGCGCGTGCTTCGGTCCCTTCTTGCATAT
Organism: Candidatus Woesearchaeota archaeon; assembly: GCA_964364785.1. Classification (GTDB taxonomy): domain Archaea; phylum Nanobdellota; class Nanobdellia; order Pacearchaeales; family GW2011-AR1; genus JACQLK01. The sequence continues at coordinate 2,548 of CAYINP010000027.1, forward strand.
CTCAACCATCTTGTCAACATTTGTATTATCGCCCTCTATAAAAATCTCAATTCTTCCATCTTCAAGATTTCTTACGAATCCGTGAATATTATTTTTGTCAGCGTTTTCTTTTATGAAGCTTCTGAACAAAACGCCCTGAACTGTGCCTTCAATGTATAAACGAACGGATTTCTTCATAGAAGAAATAATTGGGTTGGCTTTTTATAGTTTTATCGTCACAACTAAATTTATTTAAATTTCAAATATCCTCTGGTAATATGGAGTTAACTAGATTGAATTTTGACGATTTTTATAAATTTTGTATGTCTGCAGGGATAATTTTATTTCTTGTCTCTGTGATAGGAATAAATGTGGTAATACTATTGGTAAGCAAGTGGACCGCGTTAAATTATTTAGCTACGGCAGGATATTTCATAATAGGAATTACTGGTTTTTGGTTAATACGTTGGTCTGGTAAAAAATGGTATGAAAATCAAAAACTCCATGATACCATCCTTAAAAATAATTCTGAATTAACCAAAAACTCAAAAGTGGAAAGAATAGAAGGGAATAAATCGCAAGAGAAAACGTCTCAATCTGGAGATGCTGAAAGTTATCTATCCAGAAAAAGATTCGTTGTAAAGAATTCCCCAAAAATAGAATATGCTCTTGGGAATGGTTTTCCTGGGACGGTAAGATTCAATTTCATTAAAGATAAAAAAGTTTGGTTTATGGTAAGAAATGACGATTCTGAAAAATACCGAGTTTATTTCACACTTTCTCTTTACTTTGGCGAAAAGAAAGTGGAAACAATAAAAGAAGGATACTATGGTGGAGAAAAAGCCTGGAATCTTAATCCAAATATTCGGATAGTTGCTCCAGGGTTGTTAATACCAGACAAGATATTTAATGATTTGAAAGACAAGAAAGATTTTAGGATAAAGATAGATTGTGAAATTAAAAATGAAAAAGATAAATCTATTGAAAAAAGACTTCCAATAAGTTACATATACAACGTAGACGGCGACGAGTGGTATTTTGAACCTTAATCACAACCCAAATGCCTTTTCAAACTCTCTAACCTGCGCGTATTTGACGAAAAAATCCCTTCCCTTTTCCGTTATAAGAATTAAATTTCTGTCGTCGGCTTTTTTATCTTGTATCAAGCCGTTTTTTATTAAATCCACGAGATAAGTAGTCATCTGCTTGTGCGACAAATTCGCCTTGTACATTAGGTGGGTTTTCTTTATTCTTCCTCCGCGTTCCTGGATTATTCTAAGCATGTCGTGAACGATTTCCACTCTGTTTCTCTTTCTTTCCATCTTGAATTATTTTTATGATTAGCATTAATAAAGTTATGTAACCAGTCAATTGTACCAACTGTCCAAGGACATAAATTGCCGAGAGTTTTGAGAACAAAAATATCCATTGTCCGACGGCGAGGAAGACAAAAGCAATCACGAGCGTCTTTGTATTCCTTGCTTTCTCCTTCAAATAAATCTTTGCATATTTGTTTATTATGAAAACAAGCAAAATCAAAGCCGTGAAATGATGCACGAAATAAAATGGCTGGCTAAGCATCGAAATTATTGTTATGAAATAAACGTAAAGGAAAAATTCTCCGCCGATTCTTTCAGCGGGAAGTTTGTAAAGAACATATAATCCAAGAAGCGTGAAAAATCTGCTGAAGAAAAATCCGATATAATAAAAAATATCAATCGTGCTTACAATATCACTGCTTATTATTGTGCTTCCGATTTGGCTTATAGTTCCGACATCGTAATACAATGGAAGTTTCGTGATTATTGTTGCAATTTCCGCAAGAGCGATTAATAAAAACCCAAATGCAAGACAAAGCGCGCTTTTTTTCTCGCTCATCTTGTAACTCTTGAAAGCAAGGCTTGTTATAAGAATCAAAACAATGAGGCTGAAAATATTTATGAAGACATCACTTGTAAGAAACCAATCTGGAGTAAATACAATTTTCATATTATTATCTCTTAATATCGTCGGAAAATTGAAAATCGTTTAAAAGGCTTGTGAAACCATTTTCTATGACTTTATTCTGTGTGAAGTTATCACAATTGCTTTATAAGGCGGTTTTCTAATTCTATTAATTCAACCCTCCTGCGCTCTCACGAGCGCTATTTGCCCCTTTCTTTTGAAAGGGCTCATACTCATTAAGGTGATTCATGGTTTCAAAGAAAACAAAAATTCCCGATGAATTTCGGGAAGAAGCCGATGTTCTTTATGATTTGGGCGTTAACGGCGATGAAATAAATTTGCTCGCGAAAATGAAATCAAAAAGGCGCGAGGATTAAATCCCCCTTCTGTCCAACTCATTGTTGACAATCGCCGCAACCTGCGACGCAAAATAAATCTTCGGTCCTATGGAAATTTCCGTCGCAATTTGCTTCAATCTTTTCAATTCTTTCAATGGAAATCCTTCGTGGTCGCCAAGAACGAAAACGCAATCTTTTGGAATTTTTGCTTTTCTAATATCTTCTCCGTCTTCATCAAGCAAAAAAATTTCATTCCCATTTTTTTTCAAATTTTCAACAACATCAAGCAAACTTTTTTTCTCAATAAAACATCCCGGTAAAACTTCTTGTTTTTTTTCCTTAATTTGGCCGCTTGCGGACGAATTAGTGAAAGACTCTGTCTTTCGCTCTCTATATTTGTAAAGAATTTTCTTTATCAAATTTCCGATATCCTTCTTTGAAATTTCCAACTCGTCAGTTACCTGAATCTCAATATGTCTTGGCGGACTTGGAGGTCCGTAAAAAACAAAATGGAAAATAACGTCTCTTCTGTAATCTTTTGAAAGATAAATTGCTTGTATAAAACTGTGAATCGCAATGTCCATCCTTCCTGCTTTCATCAAATCTCCCTGACTTAAAGCGTTTCCAGAAGTTGCCGCAGATTTTGAAAAATATACAAAGTGTTTCATTTTTTTATTCCCAATATTTTCAATAATTTATCGTTTCTTCTTGTCCAGCTCTCTATCATCGACTTGGCAAACAAGTCCTTTCTTCCGTCATAAAAACCTTCTCGGGTCAAGGAGTCTATGACATACGCGGGAATGCCGTAAAATCCCAAACTTAAAACGCATGAAGTTAAGCTTAAATCTTCATCGATTTCCCCGTGTTCCGATTCTTCTTGAATCACAGGAATATAATTTTCTCTTCTTGCGGCATTCAAAATATCGTCGTATCTTCCTAGAAACGCTTTTGCATCTTTTTTTATGCCTCTTAAAAATCCTGTTTGGCTGTCTCTAAGGAAATTATCCGCAATTTCTCCACGCACAATGCCTTCAATAGTTTCTTTTCTTCCGATTCCTCTCAGTCCTGTTCTTGTAAATTCATTTACAAAATGTGCGTTTCTGCCGCTTAATTTTAAATCAAATTCAATTTCAATCGGCTTATTTTTTTTCGTCATTTTAATTTTCCTCGGGGTTATGCGAAGGGGTGTCCCCTCGCTTTACTTCCTGCATCACAAATTCCGCCTTGGCGAAAATTTCGTCTTGGTTTACAACTCTGTACATTCCTATAAATCTTTCGGCGCAAAAAACTGAAACAATTTCACCGTCGTCAAATTTCTGTTTTTTGCTTAAATCCGTTATTTTAATCGGCTTTCCCGTAAGAATATCTTTCAAGCTTTCTTTTTTTATTTCAACGGCGTCATAAACTTCAGAAACAATTTCCGCAGGAATTATTATTTCTTTTAATAATTTCTCGTTTCCTTTTTTATATTCCTCAACAGCTTTTTCAAAATCATAAAGATTGACACTTTTGTCCTCGGTGAAAATTCCCGCGCGAATCCTTCTCAATTCAAGCATATGCGCACC
>CAYINP010000027.1:6473-7870 GCA_964364785.1 Candidatus Woesearchaeota archaeon
AGTTCTTCTGTGGTTTTATTTTCTTTTATATTTGATATGTCTGGTTTCATTTTTTATTTCTCCATGCCTAAAACATCCAATTTCGTGATCGTTTACAATTCCAACACCTTGCATAAATGCATAACATATTGTTGAGCCAACAAACTTAAAACCTCTTTCTTTCATGTCTGTGCTCATAGCATCTGATTCTTTAGATGTTGCCCCTATTTCTTTCAAGCTTTTAATTTTATTATTTATTGTTTTGTGCTCGGTGAATTGCCATATATACCTGTCAAAACTCCTGAATTTCTTTTGAATTTCAAGAAATTTTTTTGCGTTTGCTATAGCACTAAGAATTTTCAATTTATTTCTTATTATCCCTGCATTATTCATCAATCTTTTGACATCTTTTTCAGTATATTTGGATATTTTTAAAGGGTTAAAATCATCAAAAGCTTCCCTGAAATTTTCTCTTTTATGTAAAATTGTTCTCCAACTCAATCCCGCCTGAAAAGTGTCTAATAGCAAATATTCAAATAACTTCTTATCATCGTGGACTGGAACACCCCATTCTTCATCATGATATTTTATCATTAACTCGTTGTTTCCAGGCCAGCCACATCTTTTTTTCCTTGGATTTTGCATGAAACTATAAGAATTTAAATCGTTTATAATTTTATTGAATATGAATCCAAAGACTGCGTTAAAACAACTTAAACTCCTTGGAAAAAAACCGAAGAAAATGCGCCTCGCGGCGGAGTCTTGGAAATCGGATTTTCAGATTTTGATTTCAACAATAATGTCTGCGAGAACGCACGACGAGGTTACAATTCCCGTTGCTGAAAAACTTTTTAAAAAATTCCCAACGTCAAAAAAACTGGCAAAAGCAAAAATCTCGGAAGTGCAAAAAATAATTCGTCCCGTAAATTTCTTCAGGAATAAATCAAAAAACATAATTGCCTGTTCAAGGCAGATTGTTGAAAACTACAATTCAAAAGTGCCTACAGATTTTGAAAAATTATTAACTCTAAAGGGTGTCGGACGAAAAACAGCAAACGTTTTTCTTTCAGAAATCGGCGGCAAGGCAATAGGTGTTGACGCGCATGTTTCTTACATCTCGCAAAAACTCGGCTGGACAAAAAACAAAAATCCGCACAAGATAGAATCTGACTTGAAAAAACTCTTCCCGAAAAAAGACTGGAGCAAAGTAAATTCAACTCTTGTCCGCTTTGGAAAAACCCATACAAGTAGGAAACAAAAGGATAAAAAACTGGGGGAAATTGGGAAAGTAAAATGACTCTCAACTTTTGTCTCCAGAGTCAAAACGGAAAAGAAATTTGTCTCTCGGATTTCAAAGGCAAATGGGTTGTTGTTTATTTTTATCCTAAGGATGATACGCCGGGTTGCACGATTGAAGC
>CAYINP010000028.1:0-7806 GCA_964364785.1 Candidatus Woesearchaeota archaeon
TCTTTACATTGACGCATATCTTCAAATTCCGACATACAAAATAAAACTAATATTTGAATTCATAAATAATCAAAATTGGATTCTCGCCCTGATTGTAAACTTTTACGGGAGTTACTAGTTCGCGGTTTGTTTCTGGAAGAGTTTTGGCCCATTCAGGTATTCCTGCGGATTCATATACTGATAAAATCATATACCTTGGTTTTTTATCTTCGACAAACTGCAAGAATCCATTTATATCTGGAGAATAATCGCTAAATTCTTCGTTCTTGAACCAGAAATCAAACGGGTATGTTGAACGCTCCGAATAATAAGTTATCTGAGGAAGAGATGTGGATATTATAATATCTGAAGAATTTGAATTTTCTTTAATCCATAATCCCGCCTCTTTTACCTCAATAAATGATGATTTCTTTTCCTCAATCATATTTTTCGCCAGGAGGATGTTCGGCATCATTAATACAAGAAGAATAGCTAAAATGCATGCAGCGCTTAATGTCTTGCTGAAGCTCATGTTTTTTTCAAGATAATCCTTTAATTTTATCAAAGGGGACACTGCGATAAGGAACAAAAACGGCAATGCCGCAATGATATATCTTTGGTCAACGTAATCAACCTGTCCAACGTAACCCATGACTAAGAACAGACAAAGTAAAAAGGAAAGAACAAAGAATTTTTTCTGCAAAATTTCATTTTGAAACAATTTGTCAAAACCCAGGAACAAGTCAAGGAAAAACATAGCAAAGCCAATCAAAAATAAATAGAACATCCAGGAAGTTAAAATATAGGGAAGATTAAAAATATAATTAAGCGACGCCAGTGAAATAGTTCTCGCATTTCCCGTTTCCTCGGCTTTTTCTCCTATTCCGAGATAGTGTGAACCTATGTCAGTTATCGGATTCCCGTAATGTGACGAGTAAAGATAAAATTGCGGAATCATCAATGTTATGAAAATAAAAAGAGCAATCCATAATTTTTTGTTAAAAATAAACTTCTGCTTCTCCTTCATTATCGCAATAATCAAAAACGCCGGAACAATCATAAGAGATTGCATTCTTGTCAAAACCGCGAGAACAAAAATCGCTGCGGACAAATAAACTAGCTTATTTCCTTTTTTCAGATAATACCCGTCCCAGAAAAACAAAAACGAAAGCAGGATGAAAAACGCCGCAGGAATATCTGTCAATATTCTTCCACTAAAAAACATTAAAATCCATGAAAATGTCAAACAAATTGAAGCAAGCAGCGCAACTTTTTTATCAACAAATCTTGTCATTAGCATATAAGATACAAAGACAAATCCTGTTGAAAAAATTGCCATCAAGAATCTTATTCCGTTTTCTCCAAATCCAAGAGTAAAAAATGGTGCTGCAAGCAAAGGAAAAAGGAAACCACGACGATAATACCAAATATCTCTTATGTCCAGATTAAGTCCAAGTCTTTTCGCCGCGGAAAGATAATCTGCACCGTCCCACCACACTGGTTGGTTCATAGTCTTGATAAAAATAAAAATTCTTATAATAAAAGCTGCAAGAAGAATGTAAATGAAATATTTGTCAAAGTCATCTTTTATCCAAGAAAAAAGAAATTTATTCAACTTGCTTTTTCTTTCATTCACAACATGCATTGTTTCTTCCATTTTATTAAATAGTTTTTTTGCTTTTATTTATTTGCATTATTTAGTTATTTTGTGCTCTCAACCCTCTCCCATGCGTCAGTGTACTCTATTTTGAATTTGTACTCCAAATGCGCGATAAGCCAAAGATATGCCCTCAAAAAGGCAAGTTCAAATGACCATGAAAGTTCAGCAAGATTGCCAGGATATCTCAAAAGCCAGGTTAAACCTTTTGCTTCATTCTTGAAATTCTTCACTCTTGGTGTTGTTTTTACATCAACATATCTATGAAGTTTTTCATGAGATTTTATCGTTCTCTTTTTTTGTTTTATCCAGTCTCTTAAATTATTTGGATTTTTTACAAAAACTTTTGCTTCTTCTGAATAGCCTATTTTGTATCCTTTTTGCCAAAAAACATATGGGATGTAAGTATCTTCCGCAACATCAAGAGGGATTTTATTTATTTTATTCTTTCTGAATGAAAAAAGATAACCAGAACATTCGATGAATGAGTTTGAGTCAAAAGCTTTTTTTCTTATTCTATGTGCAGATTCAAACAAAAAATTTGCCCAATATCCATATTTTGTTTTTTTATCTTCCAGACAGACGGGTCTTCCAGACATACAGCCTATTTCAGGATCAGAGAAAAGTTTTGACATCTCTTCAACAACATTTTCTCCAATTGTTAAATCTCCATCTGTTAAAATCAATATGTCGGTATCAATTTTCTCAAATGCGATGTTTAATGCATAGTTTTTTCCTTTTCCGGGGTCAATCAAGATTTTTATTTTTTTGTTTTCTTGGGAGTATCTTCTTGCAATATCCAGCGTTTTTTCGTCCGGAGCTATCACAAAAATTTCATAGTTTTTGGAAGTTTTTTGATTTAAGGCGGCTTCTATAGATTTTCCTATATTTGGTTCATTGAAAGCATTTATTACAATAGCGATATTTTCACCGATCAACTTGCTCACGGAGCTAACAACAGAATTCGTATCTATTTTATCCATACTCTTGCAATCTCTTTTGTAACAGCAAACACAATCTGATTTTGCCAAAATCTTTTCCCCTATTCCATACATATCTATTTCAGAGTTTGATGTTGGTCCAATTAAACATATAGTTTTTCTTTTTAGTGCCAGAGAAATATGCAAACCTAGGCTGTCTGTAGTTATAAAAAAAGAACAGACACTTATAAGCGCCGGAAATTCCATTAAATCGTTTCCGCATCCAGCATCAATTATCGGGGATTTTGAAATTTTAATTATTTCCCGATTCCTGTCAATCTCATTTAATCCCCCAAAAAGCAATATTTTTGCAGAATACTTCTTGTAAATTTCATCAATAATTTTAGCAGTCTTTTTTACAGAAAGTGCTTTTGGCCATCTATCAGCGGCCCCAGTATTTATTCCAATTATTAAATCCACTCTTGATAGATTATACCTTCTCAAAAAATCTTTCACAATTTGTCTCTGATTTTTATTCAATCTTAAAAACGGTTCATAATTACTTGAATTTACTCCGATAATTTGAGAAATCAATTCTCTGTGTGTTTTTTTGTTTTGGATTTTTTTTTCGTCCGCACTTTTTTTTCCTAATACACTTACTAAAGACATGTCAAACCATTCCGCACTGCTTTCGGTATATTCTATTTTTCCTTTTTTATTTAGAAAAATTCCCAATATTTTTCCATGATTTAATGAAGAGACAAATCTGGCATTTTCTTCATCTTCTTCAAGATTAATAATCAAATCAAAAAATAAATGTCTTATTCTTTCCTTATTTTTGCTATTTATTACTGAATGAACATAAGGATTGTTTATGAAGAAGGCCTTGGCTTTTTCATCAGTAATCCAGAAAATCCTAGGATCTTTGTTTCTATATTTGTCGCTCAAAGCCTGTGCAATGAAACCTGTCCTGACAACATCTCCGAGAGCACCTGTCTTTATCACGAGGATATTCATAATTATATCGGAATCATTTAGTTTAAAAGAATTGTTGAACTAAAACATTCACGCTTTGTATCTTACTTTGTCATACCAAGCCTTGAATTCCAAAGGCATTGAACGATAAACCGGCTTGACAATTTTTTCTCTCATGTCGTCCATAACATCAACAACTTCTCCAACAATATAAGTTGGTCTCTCATTTTTAACGTGATATTCTAGCACGTTCTGTTTTGTAAGATAATTAACAAAAGATGCGGGCAACATTCCATATCTTCTTTCTGTGCACGGACCTCTCATCATATTCAGAACAAGATTCAAATAAGGATTTTTCTTTTTCAACTTAATATGTTTCCATCTGTCCCAATAATTCAGATTATTTGCCTCGTCATTATAAGTTTTCAATAATCCGTCTTCCAAAGCTCTTCTATATAATGGAGTTCCCTCAAAGAATATTAGATTGTTGACGCTCAAGAAATAAGGTTTCGGAATTTTTTGCAGGAGTCTTATCGTTGCAATTATATCTTCATTGTTTTCATAAGGATTGCAACTAATAATATCATACATTACAGTCAATTTATCTTTGTATTTATTTACAATCTGCGCGCATTTCAAAACTTGTTCAGAAGTTATGAATCTGTTGTAAACTTCTTTGTTCAATCTGTCGCTTCCACTTTGAATTCCTATTATTATATCTGTTAATCCCGCTTCAACCAAAAGGCGGATTTTTTCGTCGCTGACATCACCGAAAGCCATCGTTGCAGGTTCTGCAAGACATTTCATTCTCAATCCAACTTCTTCCTTATATCTTTTTGAAAACTCACGAAGCCAATCTAATTTTCTAACAGTAATTGTTTCATCACGCACGTCAATTACTTTTATGCTTGGGAATCTTTGTTTCATTTCCTTGAAAAAAGATATAACGTAATCAACACTGTGAGTTCTCAGCAAATCTCCTTTTCCCTTATACAATGCTCTCAGTATATTATTGGTGCAGTAAGAACATGCTTGCGGGCAACCTCTTTCCGTTTGAAAAAAAAGCATTCCAGCAAGATGTCTTTCCTCGAAGGGGATAAGTTTTCCTCTTTCCAAAATCCATTGGTCTCCCAAATTGAAATCAGGCTTTGCCAAAAGATCCAAATCATTTGTTGGCGGTCTTACGGGATTCTTGTATTCTTTTCCATCCTTTCTTATCCAGAGATTAAGAACTTTTGTCAAATCTTTTCCAGACTGCATCCTGTTTGCAATTTCAATTATTGCATCCTCAGCTTCTCCAACAACAATCATGTTTCCTATTTCAAAACATTTTTCAGGGAAAAAAGTCGCGTGGGGACCGCCCCATAGAACGGGAACATTTCTTTTTTGAAACAAATCAATAAGCTGTTTTGCCCTTCCTGTCGTGCTTTCCATTGAACCGATTCCAACGAGTTCACTGTTTTTCGCCTTTTCCCAAATTTCATTTAATTCTGATTCAGAATATTTTCTCATGTAATCTTCAACCAACGGAAGAAAAATCATCAAAACCTCATGCCCTTCTCTTTCGAGGCAGGCAGATAGGGTTCTAAGTCCCTGGTCCGAAGGAAAAGTTGACGTAGAAATTAAAGTCACCTTCATATTATGCATAAAAAATTTAAGTTTATAAGTATTATGAATTTTTAGTTTGATTGTTTACAAGAATGTTGTATTCGTCCATATATCTTTTGTAAATTAAATCCCAGTCATAATCTTTCGATTTTTTTATATTATTTAAAGACATTTTTTCGGCAAGCTTTTTTTCTTCCAATATTCTTAAAATTGAAACTTCCATTTTTTCTATGTCTCCATAATCAACAAAAATGCCATTTTCAGGTTCAGACATCTCATATGGAATTCCGTTTACTGGAGAAGCAATTATAGGCAATCCAGAAGCCATTGCCTCAAAAAGAGTCAATGGAAGTCCTTCGCGATAACTTGGTATAATGTAAACGTTTGACGCTTGATACATTTCAGCCACGTTTTCTTTTCCCCTAATTGGACCAAGATAATGCATATTGCTATAGGGTTTAATCATTTCCTGGACTTTTGAGGCCATTCCCTCGTCTGGACCAACCCAGACAAAAGAAATATCTTCCGCTCTGCCGGATTTTGTAAGATTTATCGCAGCCTCGGCAAATTTCTCCGAGCCTTTTGTTGGATTCAATCTCCCGAAATATAAAACAATTTTTTCTCCGCCAATTTTGTATTTTTTCTTGAAATTATTATTTATAACTTTTTTATACAGAATTCCATCCATTCCATTGGGAATCACTTTTATCTTTTCTTCTTCGGAGAATTTTTTTATCTTGTCCAGTTCCCAGGGGGTTATTGCTATGATTCTATCAACAAAATTAAAGGATAACCGATTAAGAAATAAATCATTCAAAAATAAAAACGGTCTTAATATTTTTGGCCTGAAAGATGAATCAGACCAAGGAGAATGAGTAGTATGAATATGCCGAATATTCTTTGATTTAGCTAATAACCCCATGATTAAAATATATGCATGACCTGAAACATGCGAGTGGATTATATCAAAATCTCCATTGAATTTCCACAGCAACGACGGCCAGATAAAAGTGCTCAAAGATAAACGAAACCAATATGGCAGACGATGAACATATACTCCGTCGATAATCTCTTCTTTTTTTTCAATGCGTTTGTTCTTGTCTGAATCGCAGCAAAAAACATGAACCTCGTGTCCTTCCTTAACTTGTCTTTTTGCAAGTTCATACATAACTTGTTCAACACCTCCGAAAGTCGGAAGATAAAACATATTTATATGCGCTATTTTCATTTTAATAATTTAGTTTCAAACTTTTTCTTTTTGCATAAGTGCATGTTTCCTGGCAGCCAGATTCTTTAAAATAAATGCAGAAAGTTACCATTCCAGTCCTCTCTTCGCAACTACCTCTTCTAATCAACTCTCCAACTTTTTCGTGTACTTTTATAATCGAATCTTCAAGTCTCTTCATTTTGCAAGAGATATTTTATTTTTTCCGCAATCATCTCGGCTTCTTCATTTTTTAACATTGGATAAATCGGCAAGGAAATAATTTCCAAAACAATCTTTTCAGTAATTGGTAAAATCGGAGAGTACATTCTTCTTCTAATAACTTCTTGAAGATGAACTGGCTTTGGATAATGTATTCCTAGAAAAATATTTTCTTTTGAGAGTTCGTGAATTATTTTATCGCGAACATTTTTATCAACCCTTATAACATAAATATGGAAACTGTGCAAGGAGTTTTTAGTTTCCTTTGGAATTATTATTTTTTTGTTTCCAGAAAATGCTCTATTATAAATTTCCGCAATTTCTCTTCTTCGTTTTATAAAAAAGTCCAGAAGTTTTAATTGTTCAATTCCAATCGCACAATGTATTTCAGACAACCGATAATTATTTCCGAGCATAATGTGATTGTATCTTCCTTCCTCCCCATGGCTCCTTATCGTTTTTGCAATTCTTGCTATTTCATCGTCGTTGGTTATTATCATTCCCCCTTCGCCACAAACAGTAAGATTTTTTGTAGGATAAAAACTGAAACATCCAGCAATTCCAAATGTTCCCAAGTGCTTTCCATTATATTTTGTTCCATGCGATTGGGCGCAATCTTCAATCAAATGTATCTTATGCCTGTCGGAAATTTCTTTAAGAGAATTCAAATCGGCAGAATTTCCGTAAAGATGAACCGCGATAATCGCCTTTGTGTTTTTTGTAATCGCTTTTTCAACTTCATTTGGATTAAGAACAAGGGTATCTTCAAAAATATCAACGAAAACTGGCTTTGCTCCAAGATGCAAAATAGGTTCCACCGTCGGCATTGTCGTATGAGATGGAACAATTATTTCATCGCCTTCTTTTATTCCAAGACATCTTAGAACAATTTCAATCGCAACAGTTCCGTTATTCACAGCAATTGCGTGCTTGATACCCCAATGTTCTGAAAAGTTCTTTTCAAACTCTTTGGTTTTTTCGCCATTGGAAAAAACCCCAGATTCAAAAACTTCATTAACTGCCTTTTTCATTTCATCATTTATGAAAACCTTAGAAGTGTATATCTTAGAATCACCCATTTCAAATTTTGTTGGAAACCGTATAAAAAGATTGTGCAACAATATTACATAGTTCAAGATATGAAATCATGACGCATAAAACTTTTAAATTGTTTCGAGAATGATAGTTTACATAAAATGAAGGTGCTAATTACAGGCGGATGCGGATTCATCGGAAGCAAT
>CAYINP010000029.1:0-7508 GCA_964364785.1 Candidatus Woesearchaeota archaeon
AAAGTAATGTTTTCTAAAAGATAGCAAAATTTATAAATAATGCTTAAAGGGGATAATTATGAAAGAAGAAAATTATGATGACAGACTTGACAGAATTGTCAGATATTTCACTCCAATATTAACTGCGGGGGCGGGAGGATATTTATTTGCGGAAGGCGACATTAAATCAACAATATTTCTTGGAATGGTAACTCTGCAATTGGCATACGAAAATTTAAGCGAGATATTTCCAAACAAACGTTCTTCAAATGGATTAGAGCAAGAAGTTTTAGACAGATAAATAATCTTATTAATATCTTTTTCTTCCTGATGAAAATGAAACATAATTACGAAATGAAGCCGCTCTTCGTCGAAAGAATGAAAGAGCTTTTGGGAAAAGAAAATTTCGGCAGATACAAAAAATCCGTTGAAACTCGCGAGCAAAGATCCATTCGCGTCAACACTTTAAAGATTTCCGTTGCTGATTTAAAAAAACGCCTTGAAAATAAAAATTGGATTATAAAACAGCCGTTCAAGGAAAATCCGGAAATTTTTGTTATTGAAAATGAGCTTCTCCCTGGAGAACTCGGTCGTGCTTTGGAACATCTTTTAGGATATTACTATGCCCAAGAAATTGCAAGTATGCTCCCAGCATTGGTTTTAAATCCAAAGCCAAATGAAATTGTTTTGGATTTGTGCTCCTCTCCTGGAAGCAAGACAACTCAAATGGCTTCAATGATGAAAAACACTGGAACAATAATTGCGAACGAAGTAAAATTGGATAGAATAAAGATCCTTGCTTCAAATCTCGAACGCTGCGGCGTGACAAACACAATAATAACAAGAAAAGACGGCGTCGCTTTATGTGAAAGATTAAAAAGAAAAAATATAACGTTTGATAAAATCCTCGTCGACGCTCCTTGCTCTGGAGAAGGAACAATAAGAAGTTCTCCAAAAACTCTTTTGATGTGGAATATAAACACAATAAAAACTTTATCAAAATTGCAAAAGAAACTTTTGGAATCAGCAATAGAAATATTGAAACCAAAAGGGGAAATTGTCTACTCAACTTGCACTCACGCGCCAGAAGAAAATGAAGCAGTTTTAGATTATGTTTTAAATAAATTTGAAGGCGAAATTAAGATTGAAAAAATAAATTTGCCTGTTAAATGTTCACCCGGGATTTTAGGGTGGGCGGGTGGGAATTACAATAGTGAAATCAAAAAATCCTGCAGGATTTATCCCTACATCTCAAATACAGAAGGATTTTTCATTGCAAAGTTGAGGAGGGGAAAATGAAAATTATCAAAAAAATTTCAGAAGATGAAATGATTTCTGAATTCCTAAAAGGAGAGGTAAATTCTCCTCGTTTTGGTAAAAAGATTATTGATTCTCTTAAAAGAGATAAAAAGGATAAAAGGATTTTACTCAACCCAAACTTAAATAATAAAAATGAGAATATTTATAGGAAAAATTTGCTTGGAAAATTGAGAGGTTTTGGAAGAAATAAAGATATATTTGAAAAGTTTCCAAAAGACATTAAATGGTTTAGTGCAATTGTCACAAAAACAGAATTAAAGAAAATAAAGTATATTGATTATAGTTATTGGAATGAATTGTCTAATAAAACAAGACTTCCTTCCATAGCAGCTAAAAACATCAAGAAAGGGCTTAAAGTTTATGGTATTGGCAATGAAGGAGCTTTTGAAATTTTAGCTAAAATAAAAAAAGGTAAAAAATTTCCCCAAATAATTCTTGTAGCTAAAAATAAAAAATCTAAAGTTGTAGTATTAGAAGGACACGCAAGAATCACCGCATATTTTTTAGAACAAAAATATTTGCCAAATAAAATGGAAGTTATTATTGGTTATTCAAATAAAATCAGTAAATGGGATTTGTATTAAAATGAACTACATGAAAATTCTCAATGAGAAACAAAAAAAAGAAATTGAAGAAAAACTTGAAGAAAGATTCGGAATAAAGGAAATTCCTGGAAAAATAGTAATGCGCGGAGGGGAAAGATTATTTTTATATTCTGGGAATTTAGACGAAGAGAAAATAAGAGAAATTGAAGAAACAGTTTTTATCGAAAGGGTCGGAATTTATTTTGCAAAAATAGAGGAAAACGGAGAGATGAGGTTAAGCATCGAAGGAACGCAGATTCTCAGAGAACAAATAAAGAAAAATATATTTATTCTCAATGAAGAACAGCTTGAAAAGTGGATGATGGGAAGCGAACTTAATATTAAATCTGGAATGAAAGGTTTTGTTATAATGAAATACAAAGACGAACTTTTAGGAACTGGGAAAGCATCAGAAGAAAAAATAAGCAACTTCATTCCAAAAAACAGAAGATTGAGGGAGAAAAGCTAGTTTGTGTATTTTCTTAATTCTGACAAAGTTGCAATTTTAAGAAGTTTATCTTTCAGTATTTTTTTATCTTCTTCGGTTGTCTCCCCAATATTTATTTTAGATAACAATCCTCTGCAATGAGAAATTTCCTCGTCTGATAAGTTATATTCAAAATGTTTGTGAACAGCCTGTTTTCTAATCTTTGAGATTTCTTCTATTCTGCTTAATCTATCCGATACAATTTTTTTTAGTTGTTCATACTCTACAGAATTTTTGCTATATTCAAACATTACATAAATTCCATTAAGCGTGGTATGATAATCTCTTAAAATTCCTCTACTAATTTCAATATCTTCTCCTTCACTCATAAATTCCTTTTTACCAAATACTATTTAAATCTTGTCTTGCAAAAATTAAAATGAAGTTAAACAAAGAAAAAATCTTGAAAGCTGGAAAAATAGCTTCGGAAGTTCGAGAGTTTGCTCGAAGTTTTATTAAAAAAGGAATGCTGTTAATTGAGATATCAAATAAAATGGAGGAAAAAATCCATCATCTTGGAGGCAAACCAGCGTTCCCAACTTGTTTGAGCATTGATAACATCGCCGCTCACGCAACTCCCACTTACAACAGCGAAGAAAAGGCAAAAGGAATTTTAAAAGTCGATTTCGGTGTTCATATCGACGGATGGATTGCCGACACCGCTTTTTCAATTGATTTGGAAAATTCCGCGGAAAACAAAAAAATAATAAAAGCCTCGGAAAAAGCGTTGGAAGCCGCAATTGCAACAATAAAAAACGGCGTTCAAATAAGAGAAATTGGAAAAGCCGTTGGAAATGAAATTGAATCCCTAAATCTAAATCCAATAATAAATCTTTCAGGACACGGAGTCGACCATTATGTTTTGCATTCAAGAATTTCAATTCCAAATTTCGACAACAAAAGCACTGCATTAATTACAGAAGGATTGTACGCAATAGAACCTTTCGCAACAACAGGTTTAGGAACTGTAAAAGACGGAAAACCGTCAGGGATTTTCCGTATGGAAGACGATAGAAATGTAAGAAGCCCGATTGCTCGTGAAATCTTGGAATTTATTATTAAAGAATATAACACTCTTCCATTTTGCTCCCGTTGGCTTGTAAAAAAGTTTGGAACAAAAGCGTTGATTGGATTGAAGCATCTTGAAGAAAACGGAAACATACATTCTTATGCGGAATTAATTGAGACATCAAACGGGAAAGTTGCTCAAACAGAACACACGATTCTCGTCGAGAAAAACGAAATTATAGTGACGACGAAGTGATTATGAAGATTCATACGAAAAACATCTAAGAGCTATTCCGTCCTCTTTCGTTCCATCACAGGCATAGCATGGTTTATCCAAACTTAGTGTAACGATATCATTGCCTTGCTCCCTCTTTAAATTATCTGATTCTGAGATAATTTTCCATAAACATTTCTTTATCAAAACATTTTCATCATTCATTTCTTCCCTCCAATTCTTTTACATAAAGTGACCTTGCTGAATCATAAACAAATCCTTCCTTTTTTGCAGTTATATCATAATAAAATTCCGCTCCGTTTTTATTTTCTCTAACAACTTTGTAAGCATTTTCTTTATATGGCAAAACTCTTATTTCAGGTACATTTTTTATTGAAGCCCAAGTTGTTGCAAGATTAAGCAAAGCGCGGGACCATTTTAACGAAGAAAGAGAATCACCCATCCCTTTAACGCCTTGTATTTGCCCGACTAAAATTCCATTTCCATCGGGGCTAAAACTCAGAATAGCTGCAGGATTATTTCTTTGAGTTAAAATAAATTGAAAATCGCCATCTGAATAAATCTCATCCCCACTTACGCGAACTTCATCCTTCTTTCCAGAAGATTCATCCAAATAAACATAACCTATTCCTGAATTCATAATAATGCTATAATATTTTAATGCAGAATTATCAAAAGATTTCTTTCTAAATCTCATTAAAAAATCCCTGACATTCAAGAAATCAACTTTCTTTCCTTTTTGAAATTCTCTTAAACTAAACTCAAAAAAATCCACTGGCAGGGATTTTCTTTGTTTTTCCTCGGCAAGAAAAATTTCCAATTGAGATTCATCTAATTCAGTCAAATTCATTTCAGGACTTTGTTTAACTGCGTAATCTTCCAAATCAGCCATAAAATCCCAACATAAAAATTCCTTATAAACTTTGCTATTTGTAACTACTTAAAAATAATAACAAAATCATCCAAAATAAGATGTGTTCGAAGGAACAGCAGATTTAGCCTGTTGCAGGAAAGTTTCCTCAATCTTTTTGTAAACTTCAATCGTTGGCTTGCTTACGCTCGGCTTGACTCTCTTTATGGCTTCCTCAAAATGTTTCTTCGTTACAACTTTCGCTTCAATAGATTCTCTCAATGACAAAATAGCCGCCTCTCTTGTCAATGCTTCCAAATCCGCACCAGTGTAACCTATTGTTCTCTTCGCCAAATCAGTTAAGCTGACATCTTTTGCAAGAGGCATTTTCTTTGTGTGAATCTTCAAAATATTCAATCTTCCTTCTTCTTCAGGAGCATTTACCAAAAGTATTTTGTCAAATCTTCCCGGCCTCAAAACTGCCGGGTCTAACATATCAGGACGATTTGTTGCTCCAACGACGAGAACATCTTTCAAATCTTCCAAGCCGTCCATCTCTGCAAGTATTTGATTCAAAACTCTCTCGGTAACTCTTCCACCTCCAGCGTCGGAGTTTCCTCTCTTTCCTGCAAGAGAATCAATCTCATCAAAGAAAATAACGCAAGGCGCAACTTGTCTTGCTCTCTCAAATATTTTTCTAACTCCTTCTTCAGATTTCCCAACCCACATGCTCAGCAATGAAGGTCCCTTAACCTGTATAAAATTTGCTTCCGATTCTTTTGCAACTGCTTTCGCCAAAAGTGTTTTCCCAGTTCCTGGAGGTCCGTATAATAAAATTCCCCTGCTCGGTCTTATTCCCATTCTCTCAAAACTCTGCGGATATTTCATTGGCCATTCAACGGCTTCGTTCAATTCTTGTTTGATTGAATCCAAACCCCCAACTTGGTCCCAAGAAACATTTGGAGTTTCAACTAAAACTTCCCTCATTGCAGAAGGTCTCACAACCTTTAACGCAACAGTAAAATCTTCGTGCTTTACAACAAGTTTTTCCAGCAACTCTTGAGAAATCGGCTCCTCTTCATTCAATTTCATTTCAGAAAAATGTTTTCTAAGAACATTCATCGCCGCTTCTTTAGATAAAGATTCCAAATCAGCTCCAACAAAACCATGTGTTACGGCAGCAAGCTCTTCAAGGTTTACATCTTTTGTAAGAGGCATTCCTCTAGTATGAATTTTTAAAATAGTCAATCTTCCCTGTTTGTCCGGCGCGTTTATCGCAATCTCTCTGTCAAATCTTCCAGGTCTCCTCAATGCTGGGTCAAGAGAGTTAACTCTATTCGTCGCTCCAATTACAATTACCTTGCCTCTTGATTTCAATCCGTCCATCATCGTAAGAATCTGTGAGACAACTCTTCTCTCGACCTCTCCAACAGTTTCTTCTCTCTTAGGAGCAATGGCGTCAATCTCATCAATAAAAATAATTGCTGGCGCGGTTTTTTCGGCTTCGTCAAAAATATCTCTTATCTTTTTTTCAGATTCTCCATAATATTTTGACATTATTTCAGGTCCGTTTAATAAAATAAAATTCGCATCAGATTCATTTGCAACAGCTTTTGCCAAAAGTGTTTTTCCTGTTCCAGGAGGCCCATGCAATAAAACTCCCTTCGGAGGCTCAATTCCAAGTTTCTCAAAAATCTCAGGATGCTTCAAAGGAATTTCAACCATTTCTCTTATTTTCTTTATTTCTTCGGAAAGCCCGCCGATGTCTTCATAATTTATTTCAGGAATTTTTTCATCGGTAATTTCAACGGCTTTAGGATTCAAAGTAACTTCAGTATTTTCAGTGATTATAACTGGTTGCGCAGGATTAGAATTAACAACGACAAATTTTATTTGCGAAAGTCCTCCGCCAAGATTTCCAAATCCCATTGCGTCTCCGAACATATTTTCAAACTCTCCTCCGAATTCTGCGCCGAATCCCATTTCTGAAAATAAATCTCTTCTTCTCTGGACTCCGCCGAGAACAACCAAGTCTCCTTTTGCAACAGCTCTTCCCAATAAACCGCGTTTCAATCCGTCAGGATCTCCATGAATCTGAACCATTATATTTTTCTGCGCTGGTGCAATCATTATCTTTTTCGCTTCTCTTACTTCTGCTTTGGATACCGTAATCAAATCCCCAATTCCAATTTTCGCATTTCTTCTTATAATTCCATCAACTCTTATAATTCCCTCACCAACGTCTGCAGGATAAGCCCTATCAACAATTGCAACAGTTTCCCTATGTCCTTTTATTGTTATTACATCTCCTCTTCTAATATCCAAACTTCTCATTACCTCTGCATCAACACGGGCAATTCCTTTATACGCATCGTCCTGCAATGCCTCAACAACTTTCAATTGAACTGATTTTTTATCTGCCATTTTATTGTGTTTTTTGGGGGTTATGCGAAATTTTGTGCGTGTCGCATCGCTTTATCTGCCATTTTATTGTTTTTCTCCTTTGAAAATTCTGCTTACATTCTTTTCTGGATTCGCGGAATCATAAAATTGTTTTGAATGCAAAACAGGTTTCCCGTTTTTCACAACGCGAACTTCCCTTGATTTTATTATTCTCGAATTTTTATTTTCTTCTTCGTGAAAATTCAATGATAATTTTCCCATTTCTTCAAAACATAATCTTACCATATCATCCATAATTTTTCTCTGATTGCCCATAAAGGAAACAATTTCTTTCGGTATTGAAACTGCATAACTGTTTCCGACAAGCCTCATCTTCACGTTAAATTCTTTATTCCTCAAATTTATAAATTTGTTGTAATTGTCCTCGTCAAGTGGATGAATTATTTTCTCGTTGCAATTTTGGCAAACCATCGCTCTTAACAAATATCCATTTTTAGAAATTTCCGCTTTCTGCATTTTCTTGTTGCAACTCTTGCAAAGAATCGTGCTATCAAATATATCATGTACCATTTTTTGTTTTTGCTTTTATTATTAACCGCACGGTTTAAGTGCGGCTGAAAGGAGGTATAATATATACCTTAT
>CAYINP010000030.1:0-7431 GCA_964364785.1 Candidatus Woesearchaeota archaeon
TACATATTTTCCAAAACTTTTATTCTCTGTTCCAAAGGCGGATGAGTTGAAGCTAAGTTTTTTAACGGATTTGAAAAGAAAAGTGGAGCTACGGCTTTCGTGACTTTTTTCTCGATGTAAGTTTCGTTTTTTATTTTTTTCAACGCACTGATTAATCCTTGAGGATAACGTGTGAATTTTACAGCAGTTGCGTCGGCTGAGAATTCCCGTTTTCTTGAAATTGCCATTTGAACAAGCTGGACAATTATTGGAGCAAGAATTGCCATCGCAATTCCTAGGATAATAAAAATCCAGTTTTTGTTGTCGTTATTGCTGTTGTGAAACCACAAACTTCTTAGGAAAATTTCCGATGCGATTGCAATCATTCCAACCATTCCCACGACGAGAGTCATATATTTTATGTCATAGTTTGCAACGTGCCCCAATTCGTGTGCTAAAACGCCTTCCAATTCTTTTTTATCAAGCTTATCTAATGCGCCCGTTGTTATGCAAACAACGGCGTTTTTTGGGTTTCTTCCCGACGCGAAAGCGTTTATTTGTTCTGAATGCATTATGTAAAGCTTCGGCATTGGCAAACTGCTTGCTATTGTAAGTCCTTCAACCAAATCATAAAACTGCTTATGTGAAGAACGAGAGGCTTCTTTTGCGCCGACGCTTCTTATTGCTATATTTCCAGAATTGTAATATGAAAACCAGACATAAAACAAAGATATTGTCGTTGATGTAATCATTATTATGAAGAAGAAACCAGGTTCAAACGCGAATGAGATTATGTAACCGAAGAGAATAATTACTGAGAATATAATGAACATTAGGAAAAACGATTTCCATTTGTTTCTTGAGATTTGGTCGTGGAATGAAATTCTTTCCATGAAAAAAGAAAAGGAGAGGGAGTTTTTAAGTTTGGTGGAATATCGAGAATTTTCGTAAGATTATGTTCAAAAAAGTAAAAAACAAAATTTTTTATTCGTCTGATTTCTCCGGAACTGTGTAAAAATACGCTTTCCCAATTATAGGAACGTGGAAGAATTTGGTTTGTCCCTTGCTATCATAAAATCTGTCTCCATTAAAATTCGCACATTTCCCCTCAGAGGAAAATATTATTTTATCTCCATGTTTGACTTCAAGTTTACAATCGTCGTCATTACCAAAAGTTGTATTATAATTAAAATCTACAGAAAAATCGTTTTCCGAAAAATGATAAATTCTTTTTGTGCTTTCAGTGTCGCATCCGGCAACAACTGCAGCAAGCCCTACTGCAACAGCCAATTCTTTTAAATTGTTTCCCATTATTTTTATGATAGAAAAGCGCTTTATAAGAATTTATATTCTAAAAATCCACTTTCACAACTTTTCTCTCGGAGTCGGCGATTTTGAGATATTCTTTTTCTTTTCTTCCGTAGAGTTTTGCGAAAAATTGTCCTGGGAGCGTTGTGCACAAAGTGTTGTAGCTTAATATTGAATCGTTGTAGCTTTGTCTCGCGTATGCAACTCTGTCTTCGGTTGATGCAAGTTCTCTTTGAAGTTCAAGGAAATTTGTGTTTGCCTTCAAATCAGGATATGCTTCCGCGATTGCGAACAATTTTCCAAGCGCCGCTTCCAAGATTGAATCCGCGCGAACTTTTCCTTCGACGCCTTTCGCTCCAACCAAAGCCTTTCTTGCGTTTGAAACCGTGGTAATGGCGGATTTTTCGTGCTTGACAAATCCCTTCACAGATTCAATTAAATTTGGAATCAAATCCGCCCTTCGTTTTAGTTGAACATCAATTTGCGAAAGCGAGTTTTCAATTCTGTTCAAAAGAGTTGCGAATCTGTTGTAGTAGTAAAAGAAAATTATTCCTATGAAAGCGACAATTCCAACGGAAATCCAAATCCAGTGCATGCCTTAAAACGGGAAATTAAATTTATAAAGTTTCCTGAACTTCTTCCAGAATGAAAAAAGAGGGGGAAAAAGAAGAAGATTATGATTTTGGAGAAATTGATTTTGTCGTTTGGTTTTCTGAGATTAATAAAAAATCAATAAATATTGCGGGTGGAAAAGGCGCGAATCTTGGAGAAATGTACAATGCGAAAGTTCCCGTGCCGCCAGGTTTTGTTGTTACCGCACAAGCTTATCAATATTTTATCCGCGAAGCCAAAATAGGAGAGAAAATGAAACAGCTTCTTGATGGAATTGATTATGAAAACACGAAACAGCTTGACGAGGTTACTGAAAAAGTTAGAAAATTAATTGTTAATTCTAAAATGCCAGAGAAAATGGAGAAAGCGATTTTAGAAGCTTATGAAATTCTCAGCACGGGAAAAGATACAGTTACTGCGCACGAATTTTTGAAGAGATTTCCAGAGAGCATTTTTGTTGCCGTCAGAAGTTCAGCGACTGCTGAAGATTTGGAAGATGCAAGTTTTGCCGGACAGCAAGATTCTTATCTCAACATAAAAGGAACAGAGCAACTCTTGAAAACAATAAAGAAATGCTGCGCTTCTTTGTTCACATCAAGAGCAACCTATTACAGGCACAAAAAAGGATTCCAGCACGAGAAAACAAGTCTTGCCGTCGTCGTTCAAAAAATGGTTGATTCGGACAAATCTGGAGTTGTGTTTTCAAAAGACCCGAGCTTCAACAATGATTATGTAATCATGGAAGCAGTTTTTGGATTGGGAACTGGAATTGTTTCAGGGATGATAACTCCAGACAAATATCTTGTTTCGCCGACGCTGGATATTTTAGAGAAAAAAGTTTCTGACAAAAAAATTGCCGTAACAAGAAACTCGGGGGGAGAAGATATAACTGTGAATTTAACAAGGGAAAAATCCATGTCTCAGGTTTTGAAAGACAGCGAAATAAGAAAAGTTGCTGAAATTGCTTTGAGATTGGAAAAGCATTATAATAAACCGCAAGATATTGAATTTGCTTTGGAGAACGGGGAAGTTTATGTCGTGCAAACAAGAGCTATCACGACGATGGATAAGAGAGTTATGGGAGTCACGAAAGAAATAAAGGGAGAAGTTATTCTTACAGGACTTCCAGCCAGCCCCGGAATCGGCGTTGGAAAAGTCAGGATTGTAAAGACAATGGAAGATTTGCAGAAAATTACCACAGGAGATATTCTTGTGACTGAAATGACAAATCCAGATATGGTTGTTACAATGCAAAAATCTGCGGCGATAATTACCGACGAAGGAGGACTTACGGCGCACGCTGCGATTGTTTCAAGAGAGATGGGAATTCCTTGCGTTGTTGGAACAAGAGAGGCGACGAAGAAACTTCAAGATGGAGATGAGGTTACAGTTGACGGCTTCAATGGAAAAGTCTACAAGGGGATTGTCGGGGAAAATACGAAAAAAGAAATTCATAGAGTTACTCATAGCACGAAAACAAAATTGAAAGTAATGGTTGATCTTCCAAGTTTTGCGGAGAGGGCTTCAAAGACTGGAATCAAAAGCGTCGGACTTACAAGGATTGAGGGAATAATTGCCGAATCAGGAAAGCATCCAAATTATTTTTTGAAAAATGGAGATTATGATGCTTATGAAGAAATTGTTTTTAACGGAGTAAATGAGATTGCGAAATACTTCCATCAAATTTGGGTTAGAACTTCTGATATAAGGAGCGATGAGTTCCAGAATTTAGAAGGAGCTCTGAAAGAAATTGAAGCGAATCCGATGTTAGGAATGCACGGAATAAGGTACAGTTTGAAATATCCAGAATTGCTGAAAGCCGAACTTAGAGCTTTGAAAAGAGTTTCCGATAATGGAAAAGATATTGGAGTTCTTCTTCCGCAAGTTGTTTTGCTTTCAGAAGTTCAGGAAACAAAAAAATATCTTAATGAAGTTGGATTTTCAAAAGCAAAAATCGGAGTTATGATTGAAACGCCTGCTGCTGTGCAACTCATAAAAGATTTTTGCGATGAGAGAATTGATTTTGTTTCATTTGGAACAAACGACTTGACGCAATATATGCTTGCAATTGACAGGGGAAATGACGAGGTTCAATATTTATACAATGAAATGCACCCAGCAGTTTTGTATCAATTGTCTTATGTAATAAGAGTTGCGAAAAGATACAATGTTGAAACTAGCATTTGCGGGCAAGCGGGAAGCAAAAAAGAAATGGTAAAATTTCTTATTGAAAATAAGATAGACAGCATTTCTGTAAATGCCGATGCTGCGAAAGAAATTTCAGATTATATTGTTGAACTTGAGGGAGGGAAACTTGGAAAGGAAATGATTGATGAAATGAAAGAGAAAGAGGAACTTTCGATAATTGAAGAACCGATGGGAATTTCAGAATTGCAGGAAGATGAAGAGACGGAATCAGAGGAAAGGCAGCAGAAAAATCGCGAGAAGAAATTGGATATTTTCTAAATCTTTATAAATAAAAAAACCTTTTATAAGTATGGCTAAAAAGGGCGATAAGTTTCTGGATAAGATAAGAAAAGATGTCAGAGATATTGACCACGGAAAGATGAAACATCATCACGAGCATCACGAAACTTCTGGAAAGAAACATGAAGTTCATAAAGAACACGAAACGAAATTGCATAATATTCATATGATTAAACATAAGAAAATAAAATCTGTTGGAGAGGAAATAAAATCGGAGCATTTAAAATCAAATTCAAATACCGAAAAAATTCTTTCGGAGAATCTTGTTGCGTTGCAGAAAATAATGGCTAATTTGGCTTTGAATATTGACGGATTGTCAAAGAGAATTACAAAGCTTCTTGATTTGTTTGAGATTTCCGCGAAGACGCTTGCAGAAAAAGACTTTGGAATTGAAAAGAGCGCGGGATTTGAAAAAGAACTTAATCAAAAGGTGGATACTCTTATTGAGCATAACAAACTTTTTGCAAAAGGCTTGACTCTTCTTCACGAGAAACAAGGATTTGAACATCCTCAAGAACCAAGAGCGTTGCCTCAAGCAGGAATGCAACAACAACCTCCAAGAAGAACGGAACCAGATAATTATCAAAAATCAATTTCTTCAAAGCCGTAAAATGCCGAGCGCTTTTTCTTTAAATCCGAAGCAAAAAAATAAGATTCTTTTAGAAATAGTTGCAGAACTTATAAGAAATTCTGGAGGATATATTTACCGGCTTGAAGAATTTGCAAAAGAAGAAGAAAGTGAAATAAAAAATCTTGCGAAGAGAAAACACGAAACTTTTACCGAACTTGTCCATAAAAAAGAAATTGCCGAAGGCGGAAAGATTTTACAGCAACAAGCACTTTCTTTGAAAATTCCTGAGAAGAAACAAAATTTCTCTGCAAATCCTATAACAAATGAACTTTTGGTTCAGAGATTTGAGCCTTCTTTGAGAACTACACAAATAAAACAAGAAAAATTTAGAGCTCCGTTGAGAACTACAAAATTAACCGTTCCAGAAGAAAGATTGCCGGCGCATTTGGAATATTTGAAACCTATTCCTGCGGGGGATGATATTGATTTGGGTTCGCTGAATCCTCTTGTAAAAGATCCGCAAGTGCAAGTTATCGAATGTGCTGGGCCTGATGCGAATATAACTGTAAGCGGTTCAATGGGAACAAAGCCGACTGGGATAATGTTTAACAGAGATGAAATCTCAGATATTATAGACAGGTTTTCAATAGCTTCAAAAATTCCCGTTAACGAGGGAGTTTTCAGAGTTGTCGTCGGGCGATTGATTTTTCTTGCAATAGTTTCCGAGATTATAGGTTCAAGATTCACAATAAAGAAAATGTTTGCTGCTCCTGGAACACAATTAGGAAAAAGATAATTTAATTTTCTACAAGAATTTCGCTTTCTTTCTGAACGCAATTAACATCAATTAATTCTATTGTTTGTTCTCCAATTGTTAGAGGAACGACTTGACAGTTTTGAGATAATTGTGCTATTGTCAAAATTGTTTGTTCAGTTCCAAAATTTTGCGCTTTTATTGCGTAGCCGCTTACAACAGGTTTTAGAACAAATGCGTAAATAACAAGAAATCCGAGGATTAATACTAGAAGAACAAGCATTAAAATAACAATCGCAGTTTTGTTTCGAGCCATTGAAAATCAATGGAAAATAAGTTTAAAAATTTGTCGTGCATCTATTTTTATGGAAGATAAGATAACAAAAGAAAAACTTGACAAATATTCGAAACTTTCTGAAAAGGCTTTGAAAATTGTTAAAAAGAAAATAATTCGCGGAAGAGAAAAAGACGCGAAGGAAATAATTGAAATGGCTTCAAATTACCTTTCTGATTCCAGGCACTTCAAGGCGAAAAGAGATTTTGTAAATGCTTTTGCCGCCGTTAATTACGCGCACGGCTGGATTGATTCGGGAGTCAGGCTTGGGATTTTTAATGTTAAGGACACGAAATTATTTACAATAATATGACAATAAAAATAACTTATTTTGTCCATGGAACTACAAAAGATAATGAAGATGGAATCTCTTCTGGTTGGAAAGACATTGAACTCTCTAAGACTGGGATTAAACAATCGATGGAACTCAGGGATAAAATTAGGAACAAAAAATTTGATGTTGTTTTTTGTTCTGATTTAAAAAGAGCATTAGAATCAGCAAAATTAACTTGGAAAAATTCTGTTAAAATTATTCCCGATAAAAGATTAAGGGAATGTAATTATGGGAATTTTAATGGTAAGCCGTCTGAAATTGTTGAACCTATGCAAGAAAAAAATATTGAAAAAAGATTTCCTCTGGGAGAAAGCTACGAAGATGTCAAAGATAGGATAAATGATTTTCTTGTTTTTTTAAAGAAAAATTATGAAGGTAAATCTGTTGCAATTGTTGCGCATAAAGCTCCTCAGTTAGCTTTTGAAGTTTTACTAAAAGGAAAAACATGGGAACAGGCTTTTGAAGATGACTGGAGGAAAAGAAATGCTTGGCAACCCGGATGGGATTATGCAGTTAACTAACTTTTATAAATAATTCTTCCTTAGATTTTTAATGAAAAAGAAGGTGATTGTTGTTAATCTTGGTGGGAGCTTGATTTTTCCAGAAGATGTTGATTTTGTTTATTTAAAGAAATTTCGCGATGTCATAAAAGAGAATTCAAGAAAATACAAATTTGTCGTCGTTTGCGGAGGAGGAAAGGTTGCGAGGAAATATATTTCTGCTTTGAGAGAAACTGGAATGAATGAACTTTTGCAGAGCCACGCTGGAATTGAAGCGACAAGAATGAACGCGAAATTTATGAGCTATTTTTTTAATCAAAATCCTGAACGAGGGATTCCAGAAAAAATGAATGAAATAAAGAAACATCTTAGAAACCAGGATGTGGTTTTTTGCGGAGCTTTGGAATACAAGCCGAAGCAAACTTCTGATTCAACGACGGCGGAAGTTGCGAGGCACTTCAAATCGCCGTTTATAATTCTTACAAATGTTGCAGGATTGTACGATAAAAATCCGAAGGAATTCAAAAGCGCGAAATTCATCCCCGCGATTTC
>CAYINP010000031.1:0-7217 GCA_964364785.1 Candidatus Woesearchaeota archaeon
ATTTGTTTTATAAAGTATTTTTTGTTGTCTTATATTTGAAATATACACCCCCCGAAAAAATAAAGGGGGTTTAGATAGTAAGAAATAACCTTTCATAAATTAGATGTAAAACTATACATCAGACAAGAGCTGAAACCTGTGAAGAGTTGAATCGTGTTAATATAGATCAAAGTTATTTAGGGCTGATCTATTTTCATATTTTTTATACTATCCAATTTATTATACATAACTTGTATAGAAGTTGTATGAAAACACACCCCTTCAAAGTGCCAAGAAGGTACTACGCCCCAACCGGGAGTCGAACCCGGATCACCAGCGTTCTGCGCCTGTTTATCCTTCCGTGCAAAGAGAGAGGTTAGTGTAATTAAAATCTCTGATTTTAACCAGGCGCGACAGGCTAGTGTCATAGCCGTTAGACCATTGAGGCTTGTAAAATTGATGTTAAAAATTATTTTTAAAGATATCTAATATCTTCCTCTTCCGCCGCCTCTTGCAAAATTCTTTTTCATTCCGAACTTTCTGCTTCCGCCGCCAAGATATTTTCCGCTTCTCTGCCTAATGTTTCTTCTAATGCTCGGCTTTTTTCCTTCGCCACCGCTTCCTCCAGAACCAGATCTAGGAGTTTTCCCGAAACCTCCAGAAGACCTTCCGAATTCTCTTCCTCTTCCGTGACTTGCTCTTCCCTGTTCTCTTGCTTTCCAGTTATCAGAATCCCAGCGATTTCTTCCTTGCCTTTCGGTATTTTCAAGCATTATTCTCACTTGCTCTATTTGAGGAAGTTCTTCTTCAGTTATATTAAGCGATTCATCTCTTAAAATAGAATTGAAGTTTTCGTAGTCTCTATCGCTTAGGATATTTACAGCGATTCCTTCTTTTCCAGCTCTTGCTGTTCTTCCTATTCTGTGAATGTAATCCTTGCTTGTTTTTGGAAGGTCATAATTGTAAACGTGAGAAACTCCTTTTATGTCCAATCCGCGCGCTGCTATATCTGTGCAAACAAGAACGTAAACTTTTTTCTCGTGGAATTTTTGCATTATTTTTGTTCTCTTGTCTTGCGTTAAACCGCCGTGGATTGCCACTGCGTCAATTCCAAGTCTGTGCAAATTATCGGCAACAAAATCCGTATTGTGTCTTGTATTGCAGAAAACCATAACCAATCCTGGAGTTTCTCTTTTTAACAAATGGACAAGCAATGAGAATTTTTTATTTTTTGGAACGTCGTAATAAATTTGCTTTAATTTTTCTGGATTAACATAAGACTCGACGGAAACTATTTCAGGGCTTATCATATATCTTTTTGCAAGATGCTCGACGTCTGCTGAAATTGTTGCAGAGAACAAAAGCGTCTGTCTTTTTTTCGGCATATTTTTTATTATCTTCTCAACGTCGCGGATGAAACCCATATCAAGCATTCTGTCCGCTTCGTCCAAAACGAGAATTTTCAAATCGGATAAATTTATTGTTCCTCTTTCTAAATGGTCCAATATTCTTCCAGGAGTTCCGACGACAATATCCGCGCTTCGCAACTCGCGAATTTGATGGCTTATACTCACTCCACCGTAAACAATTGAAACATTTAATTTTTTATAACCTGAAAATTTCCTGAATACTTCTCCGATTTGCTCCGCTAATTCTCTTGTTGGTGTAAGAATCAAAGATTGGATTCCTTTGTCTGCTTCAACCTTTTCAATTATTCCAGAACCGAAAGCAAGAGTTTTTCCAGAACCCGTCGCTGAATTTCCAATTACGTCTTTTCCTTCCATTACCAATGGAATCGTCTTTTCCTGTATTTCGCTTGGCTCAATAAGGTTTGCCTTTTCCAAAAGTTTCAGGAAAGGTTCGCTTAAACCAAGACTCTTAAAGTCTTTCATTTTAATTTATTAATACGCTAACAGAAATAGTATGCCTCAAAGTTTCAAGGCTCTATTTCAAACGCTATCAATAATAAAATTTGATTTGGAGAGTATATAAAGTTTTGTTGTTAACTTTTATAAAGTGTTTTAATATTTTTTTCTTATGCCCCAATCGCATAAGGGTATTGCACACGCTTGGAAAGCGTGGCCCGAAAGGGTATCCAGGTCCGAGTCCTGGTTGGGGCGTTCTACCATTTTGACCATTTCAGGGGTTTTTTATAAAACCCTAATATTGGTCAAGAAGGTATAGAGGTCGGTTGGGGCGTAACCCTACATTTTAACCAGAAAGAGAAAAGTATATAAATATGTAGGGGTACATTATTCTATGATTATAAGAAGAAAAAATAAAGGTAAAAAAGCGTATTATTATCTCGAACACAGCATAAGAAAAGGAAATAAAATAGTAAAGAAAGAAAAATATCTTGGGACTTCAATTCCTAAAAATATAGATAAGATAAAAGAGAACTTTACCCAGGAACTAAAATTAGATTTATATAAAAGATTAGAAAAAATAAAAAAGCATTTTCAAGAAGAATGGAAAAGAATTCCAGAAAGTGTAAGAGAAAAAGAGCTTGAAAATATTTCTATTGCCTTCACTTATAATACAAATGCCATAGAGGGTTCGACAATCACTTTAGAAGAAGCAAGGGAAATTATTCATGACAAAATTTCCCCAAATAAGCCATTAAGAGATGTCAGAGAGACGGAATTCCATAGCAAAGTTTTCTTGCAGATGTTAAAAAAGAATGAAAAGATAACTAATAAATTAATATTAAAATGGCACCAGGAAATATTCGGCGAGACGAAGCCAGATATAGCGGGAAAATTTAGAGATTATCTTGTAAGAGTCGGTCCGCATTTAGCTCCGGATTGGCAGGATGTTGAAAATCTGATGAAAAATTTTATGGAATTTATTGAAAAAAATAGAAAGATGAATCCTGTGGAACTATCAGGAAGAGCACATTATCAGTTTGAAAGCATTCATCCTTTTGGTGACGGAAACGGCAGAATTGGAAGGTTGCTCATGAATCACATCCTCTGGCATTCTGGCTATCCTATGCTTATTATAGAGTACAAGAAGAGGGCTTCTTACTACAAAGCATTTCCAAAAGGTCAGGAAGCTTTTGTTGATTATTTTTTAAGGAGATACCTTTCTGTTCACAAAAAAAGATATATAAAATAACCAAACTGAGACAC
Organism: Candidatus Woesearchaeota archaeon; assembly: GCA_964364785.1. Classification (GTDB taxonomy): domain Archaea; phylum Nanobdellota; class Nanobdellia; order Pacearchaeales; family GW2011-AR1; genus JACQLK01. The sequence goes on from CAYINP010000031.1 coordinate 3,111, forward strand.
TTTTGTCTGACATTCAATTAGGACTGATTATATCATTAGTTAAATGAAAAAAACTTTACCGTTTGTTATAGAGTTCTTTATAAATCCTAGAATCTAAGCCAAATAAAACTTGTATAATTGTTGTACAATAAAAAACCCTGAAGTTAGTCAAAAAGGTATAGAGGTCGGTTGGGGCGTTTTTACTTCTTTCTTCTATGAAAATCCAAAGTATAAACTATCGACGCAATCAAATAAGCTGGAATAACAAAAACTGCAATTAGGAAAAAGAACGGTTCTTCAAATCCCGCGAGTCCGTAAACCATATTGTGCAAGAAAACCGCCAAAGCCCACAATCCGACAATCGAAATAGATTTCTTCCAATTCAAAAGAAAAAACACATCAAGATGTTTCGTCCTTCTGTAACTTCTGCCTCTTGATTTTCTTCTCGCCTTTCTTTTCATATTTGATATAAACTTTCAAAATTAATAAATCTATCGTGAAATCTTCATTACCTAATAATTCGAGTAAAAGTCGTTTTCATATTAATCTTTTTTATTGGCGAAAAATCTGGCGGAGCCGATTTTAAGTATATCAATCCGCGAAGCGCAAATAAAAAGCGAGCCAAAGGCGAGCTATTTCCTCTTTATCAAAACTTTAGAATAAGTCAAAAACTTCTTGCCTTTTTTATATTTTAATTTATTAGACAATTTCTGCATAGCATCGTTGTTGTATAAAGTGTAGAGAAACATCTCTTCGATATTAAATTTTCTAAGATGTTCTTCCATAAAATTCATCAACCTTATTCCAATTCCTTTTTTCCTGTATTTTTTGTTAACAACAAGATTGTACAATTCTGCATATCTTCCAATGCGTCTTACGTGCGCAATTACAACGCCCGCAATCTCTCCGCTAATCTCGCAGACAAATGTCTCAAAAGATTTTCCTTTTATGTATTCTTCAGCACATTCTTCGTCATAGGGCATCTCATTTTCTTCAAGAGTCGCAGGCTCTGAATTCAATAATTCAAGAATCTTTTCCTTATCGTCTTCTTTTGCTTTTCTTATTTTCATTCTTTTTCTTCTCCGCTTTCCTTTTGATTTCCTTTTTCCCAAGTCTCGTCGGGAAACTTGGAGATTTCCTTATCTCCTTAAACCCAGTATATTTCCAAAGCGCCTTCGGGATTTTTATGCTTCCGTCTTTCTGCTGATGATTTTCAAGAATCGCGACAAGGGCGCGAGAAGTTGCAATCGCGGTGTTGTTCAAAGTATGCGGAACAATTCTTTCTCCTTTTATCCTCGTCGAAATCCCAAGTCTTCTTGCTTGCGCATCAGTAAGATTTGAACAGCTTCCAACTTCAAAATATTTTTTCTGCCTCGGACTCCACGCCTCAATATCATCAGAATAATATTTCAAGTCTCCCAAATCTCCGGAACAAATTTTCAAGACTCTTATCGGAATATCCAAACCTTTGAAGATCTCAATCGTGATTTTTTTAAGTTCTTCAAAAGATTTCTCCGAGTCTTTCGGCTCGCAGATAACAACCATCTCAACTTTATTGAATTGATGCGTTCGAAATAATCCCTTTTCATCAATTCCCTTTCCCCCAATTTCTTTTCTGAAACACATTGAATAGGAAGTGTGTTTTATTGGCAATTTCTTTTCATTTATTTCTTGTCCTGCAAATCTTCCAATAAGGGAGTGCTCTGAAGTTCCAATAAGAGAAACATTGTCATTTGAAATTCGATATATCATTTTTTCCTGGTCGTTTAAATCTACAACGTTGTCAATAATTTCATTTTTCAGCATCAATGGGGTTTCAACATAAACAAAACCTTTTTTTCTCATTATGTCAATCGCGTAATTAATCAAAGCGCGATTCAGCAAAGCCAATTCTCCCTGCAAATAATAAAAACCAGTTCCAGAAACTCTCGCTGAAGAATCAAAATCTGCAATTCCCAAATTCTCTGTAATTTCCACGTGGCTCAAAATAGGAAAACTTTTTTTCTTTGGTTTTCCATAAACTTTCTCAACTTTATTCTCCGAATCATCTTTTCCTATTGGAACGCGCTTTGACATTAAATTTGGAATTTTGTAAAGTTCTCTTTTCAAACGCGCGGAAATTTCATTTTCTTTTTCTTCAATTTTTCCTAGGATTTCTGGAATTTCCCTCGCGCGTTTTATTAAATGAGAAACATCTTTTCCTTTTTTCTTTTCTTGATTAATCTGTTCTGAAATTTTATTTCTCTCGCTCCTAACATTATCGGCTTCGGATTTCATTTTTCTCCATTCAACATCAAGTTTCAAGACAGAATCAACAACTTTTGAATCTCGAAATTTCCTCTTTGTGTTCTCTTTGTATATCTCGGGATTCTCGCGCAAATTTTTCACATCAATCATAATTTAATTACAGCAAACAAATTTTTAAACTTATTCTGCCTTGGATTGCGATGGCTGAAGAGGTGATTCAAAGTTCCGCGCTTTTAGATTCATATCAATTGGTAATCTCGACGCTTCCGCCAATCTTCCAGAATTTTGTAAATCTATTTCTCATTGTATTCATAATTTTCATATATTCAGTTTTCATCTGGAAATTTCACAAATTCATCGCGCACAAGAATATCTTCGGATTGAATCTGAACAAATACAATCGTTCCGAAGAACCGACAGAACAAAAATTCCTCCACGGAAGTTTTTATTTCTTGGAATATATGATTATTCTCCCATTCATAATTTTATTCTGGTTTGGAATTCTTACAGTGTTCTTGATTTCCCTGACTGAAGGCCTTGAGATAAAAACCATTTTTATAATTTCAGCGACAGTTGTGGCTTCGATAAGAATGGCTGCTTACTATAAGGAAGGCCTTGCCAGAGAATTTGCAAAACTCATTCCATTCACTCTCCTCGCAGTTTCCCTCACAGATCCGGGATTTTTCGAAGTAAGCAGAATAATAACCCAATTCAATCAAATATTCACATCTCTCGGACAAATAAGCGGATACGTGATTTTTGTAGTAACTGTTGAATTCATTCTAAGATTTTTCGACTTCACATTTTCATTGTTCGGAATAGAGGAAGAGGAAAGTTTCTGGAAGGAAAATGAGGAAGAATAAATATTTCTCCACACAAATCTTTTTAAAATAAACTTTAGTTTGCAATGAATGAGTAAAGAAGAGGATAATATTATGCCGCCGTTTGTCCAAGAAGTCTATTCCTATCCCATAGTTGAAAAAACACCGCTTTTTATGAAGCAAGATGAAAGAGAAAAGAAAGTAAGAAAAAGAATTTACGAGCTCTTCAAGAATATTGGAGAAAACATTTCCGCAATCAAGGGAGAAAAATACAACCTGGAAAATTTCCCACCGCGATTCCTTGAACTGAACAACGGCAAGGGCTCAATGATAAGCGGAGGAATGTACATTCTTTTTTATAAGGATAATCCTTTGGCGGGAGTTCTTGTCATGTCAAACGAAAGCGAAAACACGTATACTTTCTTGGGAACATTGGGAACTCTCGACGGAATCGGCAATTTCAACCTTGAAGAAAGAATCAAAAATCATTTTAGTTCTCTCCTAAATCAACAACAAGATTTTTAAACTGATTTCCGATTTTATTCAAATGCCAAACGTAAGAGTCAAACTAAACAGCATAGACATAGAAATGCTCAATAACATTTGTAATTCCATAAAAGAGTTGGCGAAAAGATCCGGCGTCGTTATTTCGGGTCCGATACCTTTGCCGACGAAAAAACTCAAAGTTACAACGAGAAAATCTCCTTGCGGAAACGGAACAGCGACATTTGACAGATTTGAAATGAGAATCCACAGAAGATTGATTGACTTGCCCGCAAACGACAGAGTCCTTCACGGAATAATGAGATTGCAGATTCCAAAGAACGTAAATATGAAAATCGAGGTGAAAGACTGATTCTATATTCTCCATTATTATAATTCTTATAAAGTATTTCATTTTCCAACATCTGTGAAAAGGGGAAAAATTATTCTTATTGAAGGAACTGATGGTTCTGGAAAAAGAACGCAGGCAAAATTGCTTTACGAAAAATTAATCTCTCAGGGGGTTTTATGCAAAGTTATAAGTTTTCCAAGATATGACACTCCAACGGGAAAAATA
>CAYINP010000032.1:0-7036 GCA_964364785.1 Candidatus Woesearchaeota archaeon
ATATTTACTTGTGTTATGTTTGCTGTTGAGTTTGTATTTTCAATCGTGAAATTATGCAAATTGTTTGCGTCTTCATCGACATTTATTGAAGGCGGGTTTGCAGTGAAATCCGCGGACTTCACAAAAATCAAAAAGGAGAAAAATATAAAAACAGCGACTAATAAAATTCTACCTCTTACTATACCTCCTTCCCCCATAACCCCTGAATTATAATTTCCTATTTAAGCATTATTGTCATTCAAATATGATTTTGGATAGTAACTGTTTAGAATCAATAACCCTTCCACAAAATCAATTTCCCCTCGGAATCACGAAGAAATAAAGTATCTCCCGTTTTTGTCCAGACATAAGTTTCTCCTGTCCAAAATAAATCGCTTTTGCCGTTTTTTCCATCGCCGACGTGAATTGCAATCTCCATGTTTCCATCCAAAATAAATTCTGGGAAAATAAATTTCTTTCGTCCCTCGTCTTTTATTTCCCAATTAGTCAAATCGCATTGGAACGAGCATTTGTTTTGAAAGATAATTTTCTCTTTCTTATAATCAAACTCTTTCAATGTAATGCAATTTGAACAAATGTCTTTGGATTTTTCGCATAAATTTTTTTCATTTTGAAGGCATTTGTTCCAAGCTTTCTGAAATTCCGTGTAATAAATGTCTTTTTCAAAGGGGAAATAATAATTAGCCAAACCGTTTTCAACAATTTCCAAATTTATGTTTTTGTTATCAAGAAAAATGTAGGCAAGAGTTCTGTTGTACAAATCCTTTCTTTCTTTTCCAAATTTCAATTGCACGGTTTTGTTTAAAATTCGCTTCTCCAAAAATTCTTTGGCTTCACTGTAATATTTTTCTTTCTTTTCCGGAGTGTTAATTCCAAGAAGTCTTATACTTTCATTGTTTCCAATTACAGTATCTCCGTCGACAATTCTGGAAACAAAAACCGTTTCGTCGTTTGCAAGAAAATCCGTGATTGTCCCGTCAAGAAAGGGATAATTTACGGAAAAAAGAATAACCGAAAGAAAAATCAAAAGATAAACTTCTTTTTTATCTCTCATAAAATTAAAAATTTATTTAACTTGCGCCCTCATGCATTCATTGTATCTATTCCTTAGAATTATGTAATTTCCGCCGTTGGTTCCTTCCCTCAGGCTTATTGAACTGCATGCGATTTGCGCCGCGGAATATCTGTCTGCCTTTCCGGTATTAATAAGTTCATTTGAAAATCTTTTTCCCTTGTTGCGTCTTATCATTTTTTCCTCATATGTCTCCGGAAAGTACTGTTCAAGATTATTCTCAGAAACTTTTCTTTGTTGATATTGTTGTCCGGCACACGCTCCGATAAAAATTGCCCCGGCAATCAAAGGCACGATGATTAATTTTTGCAAATCCATAAAGAAACTTGTTCAAAGGCATTTAAATAAATTATTGTAAATAAGAATGCATTTTAAAGAAAAATTATTCCGATTCCGCGCCCCTTTGTTCCGAGACGAAGAATGCTTTGTTCGAATTTGTTTCGTGTATTTTTCCGTCTCTCTCGTATATTGCCGTCGCCTCCGGCAGGGCGAATTTTCCCATCACCCCGACTTTTGAATAAATCACATAAGACAAAACTCTTTTTTCTCCGGGAGTCAGACTCGGAAAATTCCATTCAATTCTTCTTAGCTTCTCGTTGACTCTTGCCGGTTTTTCTCCGCCGAACCTTTCGTATAATTTTACAAGCGGAGGCAGCCTGTCAATTATGTTAACGCTTTGCACATGGTTTCTCGCTCCGACGATGATTGAAACTTTCAACGCAAATTCTCCCCCTTTCGCGTGTATGAATGAAACTTTCTTTCTTATTATGAGATTGGTTCTGGCGTATTGCTTGACGAGAACAATTATTGCAACGATGAAGAAAATTATTAGAAGAGGGAAAAGCCAATTCGTTCTTACAGTTATGTTCAAGCTTTCCCCAGGATTTATTTGCTTTGCCCAAGTGTAATAAACTGTCAAGCCTTCTCTCCTGACGGAATCAGGTTCAGGGCTCAGCGTCGTAAAAAGTCTTGTTATAATATTTTTCTTTATAATAGTTTCAGATTCCGTTACAACATTTCCTTCATTTTCTTTTTCAATTATATGCGTGCTTATTATGAATCCATAATTGTCTTCAGTTGTTTTAAGCAAATCCTTCTCAACGAATTTTACAACTCCCTCCACATCAACATCTTTATTCCTAAATTCGACATTTGCTTTCAAGGTGTAAAATCCCGCCGTTAATTTATCAAAATCTTCTTTTTTCAACTGCACTTCAAATTCCTTTTTCTCGAATGCTCCAAGGGAAACATCCTGCTCAAGATTGAAAAACGGCGAATCAAATTCCACTTTGATATTATCAAAATCAAAATTTACTTTGTTCGCTAAAAATATATTTATTGAATTTGTTTCCGGGGACAATTCATTTGCGCCAATTTCAAAAGCGTCTTCCAAATCTATAATATTTATTGTAACTTCTTCAGAAATCTTTTCATTGTTTGTTCCCTGTATGAAATATTCAAAAGTGTAAAATCCGTTATAATTTAAGTCATCTCTCGGGTAAATAAAAAGCTGGACATCTTTTGTTTCTCCTGTAGATATTAGAACTGTTCCTTTCGGCGCCATTGAAAATCCAAGGAGATTGTAAAACTCAAAATAATCGCTTCCGCCAAGATTTTTTATTTTTAAGTTGAAAATTGCAGGCTCGCTCAAACCGTTTATAATAACTTCTTTTGAATCAACTTTTTGCACGTCCAATTCAATCGCGGATAAATATGGCAGAACTAAAAACAAAATCAACAAGAACAATAACTTTTTCATGGAAAATTATGGAATAACTTTATTTTAAGGATTTCGGTTGTGGAAAATTTATTTTTGTCCTTATCTTTTTCCTTTTACCAAGCAGTATGCGAAGAAAACGTGTCAACGTTTTCCTTCCAAATCTAAATACGCCTTAACTTGATTCAAATATTCATCGCATTCTTGCGCAACTTTTCCTTGAAATTCTTCTACTCTCGACGGAATCACCCATTTTTCATAGGTGCTTCTCAAAAATTTCTTGAAAGCGGTTGTTTCAAATTTTCCCTTGTAATCTCTGGCCAACTTTCCAGCTATTTTCATTTCAATGCTTCCTTTGTTGGTATTTATTTTTACTCCACCCTGGTTTATTTCGACTTTAGTGAGATTATTTATTCTAAAACTAACTTCTACTTCCATCTTAAAATAGTCTGTCATTTCTTTGAAACCCTCCCATTTTATTTCCAACGATTTGGAATCTCCAGAAAGTTTCTCAGAGTATTTTTTTTCCATTATTATAAGTCCTATTTCTTCTGTAAGCCAGGCATAGCAAAAATTATAGAAATCGCCGAAATTAAAAATTCCGTTGTACGTTGTCTTGCTTGAGAATATTGTATCTTTTTCCATTTTTAGTGTTTTTATTGGAAACTTGAAAATTTCCTATTTTCTTTTTCCGCCATTTTAATTTTATTCTATGATTCTTACTAAATGAAATTTTATTTAAATAACCTTCGCTGTCAAAGAACATTCATGCAAGAATTACATAGGAGCATTCCGTTGAATTTCTGGAGAAAATTTTGCTTCCCGCATCTCTCGCAGTTTCCATCTTTTCGCGAGATTTCTTTTTCCTTGACTCTTTTTAATTTTTCAGATTCTTCTTTTATTTTATTAAACTCATCGAGCTCTGTGTAAATTTCTGGCTGAAAACTCAAGATATCCCTGACGGTAATTATTCCAACAAGATATTTCTTCTTGACAACGGGAAGCCTCTCAAACTTCAATTCTTTTATTTTCTTTATCGCGTCCCTTACTGTGGCGTCTGGCTTTATGGTTGCAATCTTCTTAGGAGATATATCAATGGCTTTTATTTTCTTCAAATCTTCCTTTGGTCTCTTCACCAATGCCCATAAAATATCGCGTCTTGATACTAATCCAAGAAGAACTTTTTTATCGTCAGTAATAACGAGGCTTCCAACTTTCTTTCTAACCATTATTTTAGCGCATTCAAGAAGATTTGTGTCGGGTTTTATGGTTGCGGGATTGCGAGTCATCAAGTCTGAAACAAGCACATCTGTTGGCATAAAAGCCGAAGGAAAAAGAGAGTTATATAATTTTCTTAGAATCACAATAATTTTTATAAAACCTTGTTTCTTTCAAATTTTATGGAAAGAAAAAGCGCGGAATTTCTTTATTCTGAATTTTTAAAGCATCCATATATATTTTCTCCTACCACGAGATTCGTCGATGCTCTTGAATCTGTGGAAATATCCGAGTCATCGAGATTTTATGAAGAAATTCCCAATGTCCAGCAAGTTTGCATGGACTGCAGTTCCGAATACACTTTGTCGTTGAGAAGAATTATAAGAAATAAAAATGCCGTACTATCGAAGGTTTCTGGATTAAAATCTGTTTGGAGGGACGTGGTTTCCAAGATTGGAATGTACGATTCTGACGTTATCTTGAGAGATTTAAGAGAAGATAATGAGATAATTGAAATTATGTCTTCAAGCCTTAAGGGGGAATATGAGTTTTCCCTTTTTGGAAAATTGGATTCTTTGGATTCAGTGTCGGAAAAGTATTCGTCGCGTCCAGTTTTGGTAATTCCGGGAATGATGTTTGGAGAAAACTTGAAGAAAATAGTCTCTTGGGAAGAAGCAAATACCGTGAGAAAATAGTTCATAATCTATTTTGAAACCCATTACCATAATCTTTAAAAATTGTTCAATGGGGTTAGTAATATGGTCGATAAACCGATGGTTCTGATGCCCGAAGACATCCAAAGGCTTATGGGAAAAGACGCGCAGAGAAATAATATTTGGGCTGCAAAAATGGTTGCAGATATCGTAAAAACTACCCTAGGTCCAAAAGGTATGGACAAGATGCTCGTTTCTCCGACGGGAGAGATAATTGTAACAAACGACGGAGTTACGATTTTAAATGAGATGTCCATAGAGCATCCTGCCGCGAAGATGATGGTTGAAATCGCAAAGACGCAGGAAGCCGAGGTCGGCGACGGAACAACGACGGCGGTAATGCTGGCTGGTAAATTATTGGAAAATGCGGAAAAACTTCTCGACAAAAAAATTCATCCAACAGTTATAACAAAGGGTTACAGAATGGCTGCTGACAAGTCGCAAATAATCTTAAATGAAATTGCGTTGAAAATAACTCCAAAAGACGACGACGTTCTTAGACAAATTGCAATGACTGCGATGACAGGAAAAGGCGCGGAGGATGCGAAGGAAAAATTTGCGGACATAATTGTAAAAGCTGTGAAACAAGTTGAAAATAACGGAAGAATTCATATTGAAGACATAAAAATTGAGAAAGCAAAGGGAGATGGAATAGAGGATACTGAATTAATTGCTGGAATTGTTTTCGACAAGGAAAAAATTTCACATGATATGCCTTCGATTGTCCGTGGCGCGAAAATCGCATTGTTGGATTCTCCTCTTGAAATAAAAAATCCAGAGATTGACACAAAGATTTCTGTTTCAACGCCGGAACAATTGCACGGATTTTTGATGCAGGAAGAAAGGGAAATAAAAAATATGGTTGAAAGAATAAAATCATCTGGAGCAAATGTTATTTTCTGTCAAAAAGGAATTGATGATTTCGCGCAATATCTTCTTTCAAAATCAAAAATTTATGCTTGCCGTCGTGTTGCAAGAAGCGACATGGAAAAATTATCAAAGGCGACGGGCGCGAAAATAGTTAGCAATTTCAACGAACTTACAAATATTGAACTTGGTTCCGCCGATATTGTTGAAGAAGTAAAGCACGGCGAGGAAGTATTTACTTATGTCCGCGGTTGCTCAAATCCGAAAGCGCTCACAATTTTAATAAAAGGCGGAACTGGACATGTTATGGACGAAATTGAGCGCGCGATAAAAGACGGCTTGGGCGACGTTATATGTTCCATTAAATCAGGACTTATTGTTCCAGGCGGAGGCGCTGTAGAAATTGAGCTCGCAAGAAGACTCCGCGAATTTGGACATACATTAAGCGGAAGGGAACAGCTTGCCGTCGAGGAATTCGCTTCAGCTCTTGAATTTATTCCCGTTACTCTTGCAGAAAACGCGGGTTTGGATCCAATTGAAGTTCTTACGGAATTAAAATCAAAGCACGATTCTGGAGAAAAAAATGCGGGAATAAATCTTTTCACAAATAAGGTTGAAAATGTTCTTCACGCGAAAATAATTGAACCTTTGAAAATAAAAACACAGGCGATAAATTCTGCAACAGATGTTTCAATAATGATTCTTAGAATTGACGATGTTATCGCTTCATCGGGAAAATCTTCTTCTCCGAGAGGAATGCCTCGCGGAATGGATGAATATTAATTCTATCTAAAATTATTAATTCCCACCCACCCCAACAATCCAAGAGTTAATATAAAATCCACTTCAACACTTTGTTCAACTATTAATCTGATGAGAAAAATTCCGCGGATTAAAATTATTTATTGCGGAGAATCTTAACGGAGTTTGATTCGTAGCCGCATCAATATAAGCGAGACGGAGCTGAGCACAATTACCTAAAACTTCTTGAATAAGTCAGAAACAAATTTCCGATGAACTCAAGAATGTTTACAAGATTAAAAATCATTTTTATTAAATTTTAAAATAAGAATCAAAATCTTTTTATCCGAAAAGCCATCTGAAGAAATTCATTATTGCCTCAAGCAAGCTTGCAAACCAGGATTTCTGAAACCCAGTTGTCAAATCTATTTCAGGAGCAAACGTTCCTTGAGTCTGCTCTTCATATTTGTTTGTATTAGGGTCTTGGTAAACATAAGTGACTTTCTTATTTGAAGATGAATCATTATCGTCATCGTCTTCATCTTCATCAACTGTGAATGTAACCAAGTCGCTTCCGACATTTCCCGCAAGGTCAGAGGCGTAAACAGTCCATCTGTTTATTCCTTCGACTGAATTTATTGAGATTGTTCCAGAGCAAGTTGGAAGGGTCGTATTTGACGCTCCCAAATTTATCGAGTACCAGCATTG
>CAYINP010000033.1:0-3987 GCA_964364785.1 Candidatus Woesearchaeota archaeon
AAGCCGTAAAGAAAAATTCGCGTGGTTCCAAAGAATCCGGAATAAAAAAAGAAGATATACAAGTTGTTATAGTTGGATTCACGCGCTCGGGAAAATCAACGTTGCTCTCAACATTAACAAACGCTTATCCAAAAATTTCTCAAAGCGAATTTGAAAAATTCACGACGAAAAAACCGATTATAGGAATTACAGATTATTATGGGGTAAAAATCCAGCTCGTGGAAAATCCCGCAATTGAATCGGAATATTACGACAAGGGCTTGACAAATTCCGCAGACGTTCTTTTAATTTTATTCAGCGATTTTTCCCAACTTGAAAAAATTGAAAAAAACATCCATAACGCTTCGGGAAAAAAGATTTTTATTTTTAACAATATTTCAAGCGAGTCAACAGAATTAAGAAAAATAGAATCGAGATTGCAGAGCAAAAAATACAATTATATTATTGTAGATTTAAGTTCGCAAAAAAACTTCAATGATTTAAAATTAAGGATTTTCCTGGATTCCAAAAAAATCCGCGCTTATACAAAAGAACCGGGAAAAGAAAAATCCGGCAAGCCCGTGATTTTGGATGAAAACTCAACAGCAAAAGATTTGGCTGAAAAAATCCTGAAAGGATTTTCCGCAAAAGTAAAGGAGACAAAAATATGGGGTCCAAGTTCAAAATTCGCGGGACAAAAAGTCGGACTAAATCATATCTTAAAAGATTTAGATGTTGTGGAATTTAAGACGAGATAATATTGGGGTTTTGTTTTTACAGTTCCTACATCATAACTTGCCATATTATAATTCTCATCAATAGATATAATTTTCATTTTATAATTTGTATTTGGATACCAAAAAAGAGGGTGGTCTGTTAAATCATTTGATTCATCAAGAGTAATGGTATTAGTTGTGAAAAATTGAGGTGGATTTGTTACTAAATTGGGATATATAATACTCCTATAATAATTTTCTGGAGTATAGATGACAAATCCGGATGCGGGTTCATCTGTATCCCAACTGACTGTTATTGAAGAACTGCTGCTTTTAACCTTAACATTTGAAATTACTGGGGGCACAAGGTCTGTTGGAATAACTCCGTTTATTGTGGATTTTCCACTAGTGGATTTATACCATGTTATTGGAAATTTATTTGCAACCCAATTCAGGGCATCGCTCTGTTCCAGGGTCAATGTTTCTCCTTCAGGAACAACCATAACAAATGCCATGTTAAAATCTTTTTGAGAATCAGTGACGGAAGGAATTCTAGGACCCAAAACATCCATCATATCTTGAATGGTAAAAACCTTTCTAATCTTGTTATTGGGAACTTCAGTCTTTGTATCACAGATTTGGGAAATTTCTGGTTGTGTAGCAATCACAAGTTTTTCAGATATTTCACTGGAAGATTTTAGACCCATGGAATACATATCAAAATCATGCTGTTTTGGTTCTGAAGTGCAATTTAAAAGATGATAATACTTGCCATTTTCTTCTATAATCTTTCCTTGTCTACCTAAATCAACAGAAATAAATGAACCGGTACTAAATTCCCAGTGTCCTTGTTGATACACATTCTCGCTAAAATCTAATACAAGTGCTTCTTGTAATCCTACGGGTAACGTAACACCCCAATAATGGGTTAATTCATGAAATATCAAACTAAAATAATACGCACTAATAAATACAGTAGGTCTAGTCTCAGCGTCTCTCTGAACATACATCTCATTAAAATCAAAAGTGTCGACATAACCCCCTAATAGTCTGCCTTTGCTTCCATAAGTTGCTAATCTATTCGCAATGGTTCCATCTGGAAGGTATATGGTTGTTCCCACTCCCCCCACCATAAAATCTCCTTTCGCACCATCTTGAACCATATACATATGTGGGGGTTGCCCGCCAACAAAATCCCCATCAAGATAATGGATTCCTATAAAATCATAGTTGTCTTCTGGATGTTGTTCATAAAACTTTGTTGTAATTAAATTGCTTACACTGCCATTAAGAGTTCCATCATCTTCTAGAATATAAACATGCGATGATTGTGGGACATTTACTTGAACCTCAACCGGTTCGGGCAACACAACTTCTTCTTGTCCGCTAATGCAACCTACCCCTACTCCTTCCTGACAACTTTCTCCCTCAGCGCAATTAATTGCGTTGCTCCATTCAAGACAAGAATCTTCATCATAATTTCCACAAGTTTGATAACCATTTATTTCAGTAGAACATTGATTTAATTCTGCTTGAGAACATTCATCTCGACATTCTAATGGTTCTTTCTCATCTTCTCCAATTCCAAACAAATTTCCAAACCATTCCAATATCTTCTGAAAAAGTGACGAACTTATGCACTGATTGTCAATACATAAATTGCTTGAACATTCAAAACTATTCTCGCATTGGGAATTTTCTTTCAATTGAGAAACAAACTCGCCGCCAACAGCACAATATTCTCCAGATATCCTATAGCCTGCAGAAACACAATCATTCTTAAATTCGCATCCAGAAGTGCAAATTAATTTTTCTTGTTCTCCTTCATCTCCACCATCAGAAGAGGTAGAAGGTGTTTGTGTAGATGGCGTTGTAGATGGGTTCTCAATACATTTTCCGTCAGAACAGCCATTAACACATTTGAAATCTTCAGAACCTATTCCTATAGAAAAAAAATCATCACAATAACTCTCTCTTACTGAACATCTTGTATCGCTTGAATCGCAAGATGCAATCTCTGTAAAACCGGTATTTGTATAGGTCTCGCAAAAGTCCTTGGCTTCCCAATTTCCAGATACAACCTCGCCTTTTTTGTAGTAGTCTTTTCCATCATCAGAATCTTTACATGAAGGAATTTCCACTTCTGGCATTTCTTCTCCATTTTTTAAACACCTTCCATCAAAGCATCCATTTGGGCAAAAAACAGATACTGCAGATAAATCTCCATTGGCATCACAATATCCTTCATCAAGTTGCGTTTTTGTTGCACAATGATCTATATAAGTTGAATAAGACTCCGTCGTTGCTTTTGGAATTAGTGGATCGGGTTCTTTACCAAAAACATAAATGACTTCTTTATCACCCTGATAATCTCCTTTTGCAGTTCCCTTGGTAAACAAATCCAGATGTTTATTTGAAGTTATTTCGTCTGAAGGAATAATAGGAGCAATATTTTGACCTGGAGAAAAGATATTATAGTTAACACTATTATCCGTATCCGTGCAAGTAGTTTGTGCAGAAATAAATACACTCACTCCTAAAATAAAAAAAAGAAATAATCCAAACGAAAACCCGCCTTTCATCCCGATTCAAGAGAGAGAGAGAGTTTAAATATTTTGCTAAATTTTAACCGGTATTTTTCAAGAATTTTTTTATAAAATCCTGCGTTGTGTAAATCTTTATTTTTTTCTGTTTTTGAAAATCCATGTCATCTGACCAAATATCTGCGCTTAATGCAATAGCGCAAGCGAGGAATGGAACGTCTTTGACATCGGAAATCAATTTTTTAGAGTCATCCAAGTGATTTTCGTAAAAGGAAATCGGAACAATATCTATGCTTTCAAAAAGATTTTTTAACAAGACATCAAATTGTTTTTCTGTCAATAAAGATTTCTCGCAGACATATTTTTTGTATTTGTTTATTTCGCTCAAGGAAAAAGACGGCGCGAAAAATTCAAATTCCGCGCTTTTTATTATTTTTCTTGTCAAGCTGTCTTTAATCAATGCCGAAAGAATTATGTTTGTATCCAAAACAATCTTCATTCTAAACCGTGTCTTTGTGCAATGCCTTTCTTTATTTTGCCACCTATTTCTTCAATATTTTCCCGGGTAAACTTGCTTTTCTTGACAATTTCATCCATTATCTCCAATTGCTCAAGACTTTTTTGTAATATTTGCCTGATTACCTCGCTCCATCTAATCTCATTGTGCTTTCTTAATTTTTTATGCAAATCATCTGGAATTGCTAAAGTTATGTTTGCCATAAAAATGTGTGAAAACACAGATATATAAA
>CAYINP010000033.1:4087-6992 GCA_964364785.1 Candidatus Woesearchaeota archaeon
TCCATTTCATCCTTCATTTTTTTTATCTTGGGCTGTTCAAAATGTTTTCTTGCAGGTTCTAATATTTTTACTATTGCTTCAGCAGCCGCGTTCTTCAAATCAGCAGGATGCAATTTTCCGTTCAAGAAATCTTCTTCCAGTTTGCCATAATTTTTGTAAATCTTGCTGCCGCCAAACTTCTCAGGACGATTTAATTTCAGTTCTGATTTTATGGGAAAAATTAAATTCTTACACCAATCCAATATGGGATTAAATTCCGCTTCTTTTTCCGGGCAAAAAGCCTGATTAATTTTTCTTTTTATTTCTTCAGAAGAATCTGTTATAAAAATTGCAGAATCTGGGATTGATTTTGACATCTTCATTGTAGCCCATAGTTCCTGAAGGTTTTCTTTTGGGACAGGCCACATCGGCGGCTTTTTGAGACCAAGAATTAGGTGATGGTGAATTGCGACGGGTTTTATTTTTTCTTTCTTTTTGTTTAATAAAGGAGAAATTTTTATTTTATGCGCTACCTCTCTTGCAACAACATGGGCTTTTCTTTGGTCTAATCCGGAATGGGCGATATTTATTCCCTGATAAAAAATATCTGCAACTTGCATTGGGGTATATATCAGTTTGGCAAAATCAACCGCCTCCCCTTCTTTTCTTCCCATGATTGTAATTGACCTTTGAATTCTTGACAAATTAACATTTTTGCTGACATCAATCATTGTTGCCCAATAGTCGTCATTTTTATGATATAAGTCAGAGCCAAGAACAAATTTTATCTTGCTTGGATTTGCCCCGACGCACTTCAAACTTGCCTTTAGCCCTTCCTTAAAATAATTCACAGCGACTTTCTTTATGATTTTTCTATCTCCCCCAAGTTTGTCATTAATCCAAGCGTGCCAGTCCGCCAAGAAAATAGAACAATCAATTCCTGCGTCGATAAAATCTTTCACTTTCAGCATGCACATTAGCCCGGTTCCTATATGAATTTTTCCAGAAATTTCAAAGCCGATGTAATGTTTCAACTTTTCCTTATTTTTCAAGAACAATTCCAATTCCTCCTCCGTCACAATCTCTTCAGTATTTCTCTTAATCAATTCCAGCTTTTTGTCCATCTTAAAAGCAAACTAAAATAATTATTAAATGTTTCCAGTGCAATAATCCTTTTATATTATTTGAAAATAAAAATATATGGATTACAATGCGCTGGTTCTTTCCAGACTTCCAGGTTCTGGAAAAACGACACTTATAGAAAAACTCGAAAAAGAATTAGGTTGGAAATCTTATTCAATAGGCGGGATGTTTCGCAAAAGGCTCGATAGATTGCAGAAAGCGGGAGAAATAAATACGGACTGGACAATAAAAGAATATTGGCCGACAGTTTCCGACGAAGAACAAATGAGAGTCAATGAAGAATTGCTGAAAAAAGTCAACGACGGAAGCATAATCGCAGACACGAGATACGCCGCGTATTTGAAACAATCAACGGCAAATCCTTTTTTTGTTTTTCTTGCAGCGGAGGGGGCGATAAGAGCGCACCGCGGACAGCTTTCCGGAAATCCAGATTACAAAGGTCAAACTATGGCGCAAATAAAAAAAATCCTTGATGAAAGGGAAAACGACGAATACAAAATGGGAATGAGACTCTTTGGATTTGATTACAGAAATCCCGAAGACTATAATTTGGTTTTGGATTCTGGAAAAATGTCAATAGACGAAGAAGTCAGAATGGTTTTGAAGACGCTTAGAAAAAATGCTCCTTGAAACAAATAAAATTTTTATTTAAAATAATAATTCAAAAAGCTGTTTCCGGAAATTATTGCGCCAGTTGTTGCAGTTTCTGTTGAAGTAGTTCCTTCTGTTGTAGATGGTGTTGGTTCAGTTGTTGTAGTTGTTGGTGGAACAAATTCTTCAGGAGGCACGAATTCTCCCGACGGTATGGATTCCCCCTCGCATCTGCATTGTCCGTCAGAACTGCATACAAAAGTTTGTCCTGCTTGACATTGAGACGGCTGCCCTTCAAATGACTTAAATTCTCGCTGTTGTTCTTGAGCAAATTCTCTCATAATTTGCTCGCACGATTCTCTTGTTAATGCATTTGCTTTTTGACATTGCTCTGGAAATCCTCCTTCAGGACCCCTTCTTTCAAAATGTTCAAATTCAGCGCCCGATAATGCAGCGTCGTAACATTTCAATCTTTCTTCTGAATTTTCTATTTGTCTGCAATTAACACCAGACCCGCCCCTCCCCCTATTCCCTTCTCCTCTTTCAAGACCGTTCATTATCTCTTCGCATTTTTTTCCATCGCTGTTATGTTCGCCCGTCAAACCAGCATCAATGCATTCTTCAGGAGCATTCAACTCAAACATTAATTTCCCGCATTCTTTATAGTCTCTTAAACCGGCTTCAATGCATTCTTCAGGGGCATTAATCTCAAACATAATCTTCTCGCATATTTCTCTTGCTTCTCTTTCATTCTGAACATTTGCTTCAATCAAAGCGTCTCTGCAT
The DNA here is from genome assembly GCA_964364785.1 of Candidatus Woesearchaeota archaeon. Taxonomy (GTDB): domain Archaea; phylum Nanobdellota; class Nanobdellia; order Pacearchaeales; family GW2011-AR1; genus JACQLK01. The sequence continues at coordinate 6,587 of CAYINP010000033.1, forward strand.
TCTTCAGGAGCATGTGTCTGAATCATTATTCTCATACATTCTTTAGGATTTGTCGTTCCAGCTTCACTGCATTCTTTAGGCATATGCGATTCAAATTGTGATTCAGAAATTTCTCCTTCAAGCACATCAAAAACATCTTGTAAATGTTCTGGAAGCTCGGGCATTTCTAAATTGTCTAATTGCTCGCATGCATCTTCATCGTCATTTACTTCACAAGCAGTTGCCAAAGGAGCAGCTATTGAACACATTTCTGCAAATTCAGTAAAAGGTATTTCATCGCATCTGCATTCTTGTCCGGAAGTTCTAAAACATTGGGACATTATCTCGCCAAATTTAATTGCCTCTTTCCTCTGCTCTTCTGTCAAATCCTTATCCAATTTTTTTTGCCAGTCAGACGCATCATCTT
>CAYINP010000034.1:0-6856 GCA_964364785.1 Candidatus Woesearchaeota archaeon
TTAGATATTGAAATACTATTTTATTCTAATATCTTTTTCACATTCTAAAAGTAAACCTGTAATTCATCGCAAAATTGAAAATTCCTAAAATCCCAGCCACAAAGATTCTTGCGAGCAAATAATAAATTTCAAATCTCTCGACTAAAATCCCGACGAGAGTTACTGTTAATAAAACTCCTAAAGTAGCCAAAGACATAAAATATAAATAACTTTTCTTTATCGAAACCTTCGTGTCCCTAAAACCCCAAACTTTGTTTATTGTATAATTTACCGAAGTTGCAAAAAGAAAAGCCGCTCCGACGGAAATCAAATAATTTATTTCAAGAAAGCTCACAAGAATAAAAAGCAAAGTCAAATCAATTGCAAAAGCGGTTCCGCCTGAAACTGAATATTTTAAAAATCTTTTCAAAAAATTTTTCATTTAACAGCATCCTGTTTCCTGATGAATTATGTCAAGCTCAATCTCATCTTTGAATTTCCATTTGTTTTTAAAATTGCATTTTCCACAAAGAATAGTTATGAACCCGTTTTTTATGTTCAAGCTGGAATCTCTCCCATAAGAATTCAAGCATTTTCTGCAGAATAATTTTCTTTTGTCGCCTAGTTTTATATTATGGCTCATCGCGAGCTTTTTTATTTTTTTTACCTCTTCAGGACTTTTGTGTTTTATGTGCGAGAAAAAATCCTTGATTTTTTCCTGCGCTTCTGTTTTTGAAATTTTGGGCTTCATGAAATTTCAAAAGGAAATCTATATAAAAAACTAACTCTTTTAATCCTGTTATGGCTTATTTTAACAAAATTGGGCTTTTGATTTTGAATAAAGACAAAACAAAATTTCTTGTTTGTGAAAAAGCAAAAGAAAACGTAACATCAGATTATATAATGCCTGGCGGCAAATTTGAGGAAAATTCTATTGAAGAATGTTTGAAAAATGAGATTAAAGAAGAACTAAATTGCAAGGTTGATTTTAAAACTTTGAATTATATTGGAGAATATATTGATATTGCTGCGGGTTTTTCTGATAAGGATGTTTCAATAAAATTGTATTCGGCTAATTTGATAGGAAAGCCAAAACCTTCAACTGAAATAAAATTTATTCATTGGATTGGAAAGAAAGATAAAAATAATCTCCGAGTTTCTCCAATTGTTAGAAATAAAATAATTCCTGATTTAATCAAAAGAAAAATCTTGAAGTGAATTTATCATACAAATATTTATAACATCTTTAATAATTAATTCTAAATGAAAATAGATTATCTGCAAAACCCATTAGCAATTACTAAATTATTTACCATTCCGTATGGTGAAGGACTTCATTTGGAAGGAAGAATTATAGCACATATTGAAGAGGGTTTTGACGAGGTAACGTGGTTTCATGGAGAAGTTGGATATCCGGCAAATGAAAGACGAAAACATTTTACAGATTTTAGGAAAAATGTATTAGGAGGATCTGGATTTTATCAAGATTTATTGCGAGGAGCGCAGAGTGAATTTGAAGTTGAAGAAAAAATGAAAAATTTTATTGGTTCTCTTGGTTTTGAAATCTCTCAAGTTAAAGAACATACCCTCGGTGTAGCCAGAGGAAATCCTGTAAGAGATTTGGAGATGCTGCAATTATTTCAGGAAAGAAACTATTTTTAGATAAAAGAATTTTAAAATGAATGTGAAAGACAGCTTGGTGGTTTCGCTTCTTTTCGGAAACTACTTGCCGTCAACGTAGGAAGCTTAACTTCTGTGTTCGGAATGGGAACAGGTGTTTCCAACCTACTATGGCCGTCTTCAAAATTACTTTTGAATCTACGTTTAAAAAACTTTCTAATCTCTCTTCGGTTTGTGATATTTGAGTCCGAGGGATTTCCAGTAAACATATCCCAAAATTATTGACAGAAAAGTTGCAAGTATTAATGCAAAAATAAGCAATACTGTATGTGGTTTGAAATACGCGTCAGATAACGCCGGTATGCCGAATATCGCTCCAATAGTTCCAGGAACGGAAACAACGATTCCCGCAATGGATAAAAAAGTCATTATTACCGTAAGCCTTCCCATCGTGTCGTTCAATTGTTTATTTGATTTCATTTCTGATTTAGTTCTCAGGGAAGAAATTCTGTAAATATGACTCCTGCATCTTTCGAGCAAATATCTTACTTCAGTGTTTAGGATATCGTAATCAAAAGAAATCATTACCATGTCAAATTCTTTTATTTCCCTTTCTTTTATAACGATAATTGTTTCAACCAGTCCCTCAAGTTTGTCGGTAAGTCTTCTCAAATCCCTTCCATATTTTTCCACATCATCAATAACGGGATTTATATCAAGCTTGTCCATTTCATCCCTTATTATTTGAAATTGCTCGGAATAATTTTTCAAAACATTTTTCAAAACAAGAAAAATCATTACTGTGCTTTCTCCGTATTTTTTTCCAAGAATAGATTTGTATTTCTTTTCATAATCATTAAATTTATTGTTTGAAAAAACCAGAGTTTGCTTTTTTGAAATTATTATTAATTCTTTTGAATTATCCTGATTATAAAGAGGTAGAGAAATCAATACAAATTTATCATGCTTTTCAAAAAAAGGCAAATCAAGTTTCAAAACGGAATCAATGTCTCGTTCTATTCCAATCTTTTTTATTTCTTCTTTGAACTTGTCAATATCTTGAAAAATAGTTATCATTGAAATCCTCAATCACGATGCGTATACCTTTTGCTTTATAATAATTATTGCCTTGTAGAATTAACAAACTTTAAAACGCTAAAATATCTGCCTTTATCGTCTGAAACGCGTAGTAGGTTTTATGCAGGAGTAGCAAAGTGGTCAAATGCGCCAGCCTCAAGAGCTGGTCCCTTAGTGGGTTCGGAGGTTCGAATCCTCTCTCCTGCATATATTATTGAGCAAAGCAAAATAATCTCGGATTGAACAAAATGCGTTTAAAAATCTTTGATTTGAGTCCTGCATTTATAATTTCTAACCTAATTCATTATACAAATCTAAATAACCTTTTGAAAACAAGACAAAATCGTTGGCAACTTTTTCAATTTCGGAATTTCCCGAACTGAAAGATTCTTGGGCGTAACCTTCATTATTTACCATCTTGATAATTTCTTCTTGTGTTGTCTTTATTATAATGTCTTCTTTCTTAACATCTCCAACGTTAACTTCTATCTCTCCATTAATTACCTCAACAGCGTAAGTGTTTGTGTCAATCTCAACTTCTATCCTTGGGCTTTGAGAAGTAAATGGAATATCGTGCAGATTGTAAATTTGCAGTTCAACTAACGCATAATGCAAAGCCTCTTCTTCCAAATCAGTGAGATTCAAGTCCTCGTCTATTTTTACAATGATTTCCCCGTTTTCATCCTCTTCCAAGAAAGGATTTTTAATCTCTCCAGAGGAAATCCTTTCAAGATATGATTCTGAATAGTCTGTTCCATTTATTGCAAAATAGATATAAGAAACTGCTAAGCCAAAAACAGCGAAACCGAAAATTCCCAGAATAATTACGGGAACATTCAATTCTCCATTTCTTTTCATAAAAGAATTAGTTCTCCAATATTTTTAAATTGAATTAAAAAAAACTGAAAACCCCTTTCTGAAAAACCAATATCCCAATTACGACGCTGATGAACAGCGGAATGCTTGTTAATATTGCGATTCCAAGAACAATGCCGGCGGAAAAATCAATCCAGCTTCCGAAATCTTGTAGCATTCCAAATGTGGATTTCGTGAAAGCAATGATGCTGAAAGAAATTAAAATGTTTATAGGAGGATTAAAACTTGAAAGAAAAACCAAAGTCATTCCTATAAGCAAATCCGCGAAACCGAACATCTTTACCAGCATATTTTTTAAACCGACTTTCTATTTTTAAAGTATATGAAGGGAAGGTCAGTGTGAGGAAACCGTTAGGTGTCCTAACAGCCCGGGTAGCTCAGCCTGGATAGAGCATCAGGTTCCTAACCTGAGGGTCGCAGGTTCAAATCCTGTCTCGGGCGCTTCAAATTAAAGGAAAGCTACATAAAGAAAACCTTGGTTGTCTTTATACGTGGAGGTGGCACAGCGGCTACTGCATTCGCCTGCAGAGCGAGTATTCGTGGGTTCGAGTCCCACCCTCCACTTATTGCAGTTGAGCAAAGCGAAACTGCAGGGATTCAGCAAATGCGTTTAAAGCGTCAGGGAAAGTTACGCGAAGAAAACCGCAGGTTGTCTCGCTTTGAGTCCCACCCTCCACTTTTGAGTTAAGTTATGAAAGTATTTTTTAACAAAAATTCGAAACCCGTTTTTTAGTGAAATGAAAAAAATTATCAAAATCCAAGTTTAGTGCAAAAACATTTATCATCAATTAATATTTGACAAAATTTGTTTGTTTATTAACATAAGTTCTCTTGGGCGGGCGAGCAACTTCGCGAGAGAAATTTAATAAACAAAAATCGAGCGGGGTTGCGAATTGGGTGGGAAAAACAATTAAAAAATTATTTGAGATATTTTCTTTCATCTCAATCTTTTCGCCCGATTGACTAAAGAAATTGCCTTTTTTTCCCTGCTTATTTTTTTCTTTAAAATAAATTCGTTTTCTCTTAATCTTGGCAGCTCTTTTTGAACATATCCTATGGACTTTAGAACGTTTCTTAACGCCTGCCTGAAATTTTCCAAACGGACGCTACTGACAACCTCTTTTATTGTCTTTTTCATTTATAATATTGGCAAATTTGCTTTTAATACTTTGCGATTTTTTTTCTTAATTTATTTCTGTAAGTTTTGAAATGCTGTTTCATTTTTTCCCTTTTATTGCCGCCTGAAAAATAAATAACGCTTTTGTAAAGATTGTAAACTGCCAAAAAAAGAAATAGGGATAAAAAAAAGGCAAGTATTTGTCTGGAATAAATAATATTCAATATCGCCGAATTTTTTAATATATCCTGTAATCTTAAAAGAATCAAAAATAAAATCGCGCCAAAAAAATAAATAAAAAATAAATTTAATCTTCCGGAAATCCGTGATTTTATCCTGAATAAAATCAGAAGGGTGACTAAATTCATTGTAAAAATTAAAATACTAAGCCCGATTGTTATCCAGTCTACTGCCATTCTTACCTTCTTTTTATTATATAAGCCATGTTTATTTTTCTTGGAGATGCGCGATGCTTTCCATAGGTTATTTCATAATAAACAAAAGCAAACACAACCATAATCAGGGCAAGAATGCTTATTATATATATTTTTTCCCTTGCCGAAACTTTGTCTTTCGTAACTTCAAATTCCGCCGTCGAGCTTGCAACTTTTCCATTGTAAACAACCCGAACGTACAAAATATATTCTCCATATTCAACCTCATTTGGAATAAAAAATTCCTTGATTACGCTCGCTTGCGTTTCTATGGCGACGGATTCATGTTCTTTTATTATCGTTTCTCCGGTTGCTTTATTTATTATAGAATATTCAACTTCAGTGTCTATTCTCCCGAAAGTTCCAAGATTGAATATCTCGGTGTTTATGTTCAATATTTCTCCGGGAAGAATGTAACGGCTTTCCAATGGAATTCTCGCCCTGACATCAAACAGCGGCTCCGCGGATTCCACTTCAATGAAAACGGGAACTTTTTTTTCAGTTTCGTCGACTAGTATTATTATGTCTCCGACATAAAGATTTGGTATGGCATCTTCTCTCGCAAAAAAATCAAGCGAAATTGTTTTCGAGCCTCTCGCATTTAAGGTAAAAGTCTGCTCATCTATTATAAGAAAATCGGAAAGTTTCTGTTCCTTCACAACAACCCTGACTTCTTTGTTTTGATTGTTTATTACGAGAAGCTGTTCTGTGTTGATTGTCCCTTGTCTCAAAGTTATTGTGATTTCTTCAGGATTTGTTTTAATTTTCTCGTCTATCGTCGTGACTACTCCACCGCTTGCTCCGCCTCCCGAACTTCCTCCGCCTTGCTGTCCTCCAGTATCTCCCGCTTCAGAAGGCGTTTCTTCTGTTGTATAAGTTGAAAAAGAAGTGACGTTGAAATTGAAAGTTCCTCCGGAATAACTTTGTTCGGTGCAAATCGCAGAAGAACACAAACTTCCATCGCGCAAAATTCTCGGATTTGTAAAAGTCAAATTATAAAGCGTCAGCATCGCTGATTTGTTGAAATTTCCAATCGCCGTGGAGTTAACAAAAATTCTGTCAAAAGAAAAATTTGTATTTGAATCCAAATCAAGTTGATTATCTGAAAAATTTGAATCATCTGTCAAATTAATTATATTGTCGTTGAAATTTATTTTTCCATATTCCAGATTTTCCAAAATGATTCCTGTTGCATTTTGCGCGTCTTCGTATGAAGAAGCGTTGAAATTTATCGAACTTCCTTTTTTTGAACCAGAATACTCATTATAAAATACATTGAATCTGGTTAAATCGACGAAAAAAGTCACGTTTTTTATTGTAAGGCCATTAGAATTATTCGCATAAAGAAATAAACTATGGCTCCCTTCTGTTGTATTGAATTTTATGTTTCCAGTTATTGTTATATTTGCCGCAGAATCAAGACTGTATGAAATCGTTTCATTGTCCGTTACTGTGAAATTTAAATTCAAATTTTGGCTTGTAAAATAAGTATGATTTTTTGGCGACAAAATAGATAATTGCGGAGGGGCATTGACGCTAATGTTTATGCTGAGAGCAACGGCAACATCTCCTGTAATTATTTCTCCCGTAACAGTGCTTCCCGTAATTGTTCCATTTCCAGCACCTGAAATAAAAAAACTTAATGAGATTATTATCAATAAAAAAATCAACCCTTTTTTATCCATAATCACAAGAGCAAAACAGGATATTTAAAATTTGTTGGTTTTTGTTTTATTTATTTTAGTCTTTGAAA
>CAYINP010000035.1:0-6786 GCA_964364785.1 Candidatus Woesearchaeota archaeon
AGACGACATTGATAGTTTATTGAAAGTGGAAGAGAGCGACGAGGCTCTTGAAGATGATGAGGAAATTGAGTTTGAAGTAGATGATGAAGATGATTCAAGCGAAGTTGGGTTTGAGCTTCAATTTTTAGTTGATAGTGATTCAAGAGAAGAAATAATTTCTGCCATAATGGAGAGACTTTCAACTTTAACTTCCGAGCAGATTAAGAGTGTCCTTAGTTCGGAAACTGAGGATGAAGAAGACGAAGACGAGGAAGATGATGAGGACGAAGAAGAGACAGAAGATGAAGATGATGTGGAAGAAGTTGAGCCAATCTTATTGAATTAATTATAATTCTTAACGAAAAATTTGTGTGAATTAAAGCGATGACGTTGATTTGGGAGAAGATTTAGTTTAGTCTTTAATTTTCTTTGCTAAATTATAAATTCCCGACGCGAGAAGAGCACCACCAAATATTATGAATCTTGAGTTGATCAATAGAGGTTGTAAATTTTGCGCTGTTATCTTAGTAAGTTCTGATAAATTCTCTTCAGCTTGTTGGTAATTTGATGCATATTGAACTGCTCTTTCATGAAGAGAAATAGCACCTTCCAAAATTGCGTCCATTCCTACTCCTACTTTTAGATATTGTGTTAAGTTACCTATGAAACTTTCTGTTAGTTTTCCTTTTTAATCTTTTATATCCTTTACCATATAAAATCCCTCTAAATTATATCCAAGTTTTTTGTAATATTCTCTGACTCCTATGCCCGAAATCACGGAGAGTTTTTTTATTTTGTTTTCTCTCGCGATTTCTTCGGCTTTTTCCATAAGCATCTTTCCAATTCCTCTGTGCTGAGTTTCTCCTATTTCTCCAAGGTTTATCGCTTGTCCATAAACGTGAAGTTCGCGGATGATTGCTTTATTGAATTTTTTAACAATCCCCCCAATCCGTCCCCCGACCAACTCGCAACCCCCCTCGATTATTGAATTAGAAATTTGTCTCGTGAAGTTGCTCGCCCACCCACTGGGAAAATTTGATGAGAGATTTTCTGAATTAATTTTCTTGTTAAGCGAAAAATCTGACGAAGTCTGTTTTGAGTCAATTATATCACGAGCCAACGGCGAGTGTAATTTATCATCTTCAAAAATTCTTAATCTCAATAACCCGAACAGAATATTTTCATCGTTCACAAATTCAAGAAAAAATTCTCTTCCGTGGCTTGCTTCATATTCAAGAATTTTTAGTTTTAGATTTGAATCTGTTTTAGTGTTGAATCCGATTTCCCTCATTCTAATTTCTTTTATTTTGATTTTTCTTTTTCTAAAATCTTCTTCAATATCTTTTCTCAAATCCAGTTTTTCCAAACCAGAGATTAATTTTTGTTTTGGGAACTCTCGCATTATTCTCATAACACGACAATATTCTGGAATCATAATAAGCATTTTTTCCAAAAGAATTTTTGTTTCCTCTTCAGAATACGGTTGAAATCCAATAGATTTGTAAGTTTTTTCCAAAGGAGAATCTGAGACGATTTGACAAGGATAAATTTTTAATTGGTCCGGTTTGAAATTTTCTGAACTGAAAATTTTCTTAAATAATTTTAAATCTTTTTTTAAATCTGAGTATGGGAGACCGGGCATTATATGGTATCCGATTTTGAATCCGGCGTCTTTTAATTTTTTTGTCGCTTCAATAATGTCTTTAACGGAATGTCCGCGATTTGTTTTCTTGTATAAAATATCATCGGGCATTTGCACCCCGAGTTCAACACGAGTGCAGCCGAAATCAAGCATCCTTTTTATTTCAGCTTCGGAACAATTATCCGGACGGTTTTCAATGCATAATGCGATGCATCTATGTTCTGCAGTTTCATTTATTTTTTTTGCTTCTTCTAGATTTATTGAAATTTTTTCATTGAGAGCATCGTAGCATTTTTTCATGAAATCATATTGGTATTCTAGAGGATACTGAAGGAAAGTTCCGCCGAGGATTATTATTTCAATTTTATCCGTCGGATGATTCATCGCTTTCAAAGTTTTTAGGCGGTTTTCAACCTGCGCGAAGGCATCATAGTGCAATCCAAGGGCGCGCATTATTGCCGGACTTTTGTCTGTGTAACTCTGCGGAACTTTGTCGCCGCCGGGACAATAAATGCAAGTTCCATGGTCGCATTTTCTCGGTTTTACGACGACGGTTAATGGAGTCACTCCTGAGACGGTTCTTACCGGTTTTTTTACAAAAGGAAGTTGCATGAAAGAAAAAGAATTTAATGTGTTTTTAATCTTTCTCTACCAATTAAGAGTAACTTTATCTGTAACAAGTCCCCTCAGTTTTCCTACAGACTGTTCTTCTTTTGGCTCGAAGAATTCATAATACCTTTTGCCTTCAGGGATTTGATATTTTTTATCCCAGCTCCTATAACCAGGATCAATACTGCAAGGAAGTTCGACTGTTTTATCCGCTTTAAATTCCAGGGTTTGAAGATTTATTTCTGCGCTTAAATCCCAATCATTGCAAATTTCTTCTGCATTCGCAATTTTTGGAGCAGAGAGCAATGAAGTTAGAATGGAACCATAAAAAAGAATTTTTCCAAGACCCATTAATTCTATTAAGTTAATTAATATTTAAGTATTATTGTTATAGAAAATTATCTTTTAATAAAAGTTTCTCTGAAATATTCTATTGCTTTTTTATATGAATCTGCGCTTTCATCATAAGCATCTTTTGTGAACTGCCAATTCCAGCACAATTTTTCTGCGACTTTGAAACCAAATGATTCAAAAACGCCTTTTTGGATTCTTATGACATCTCCACCGTTCCAGTTTTGTCCGACAAGAATTGTTCCGACATTAATATCTCCGACGATGTTTCCTTCATTGAGCGTGCTTCTGTGGTTTTCAATCCAAGTCAAGCGTTCTATTAATTTTTGATAAATTCCGTTTGCTTGCCCCCAACGAACGCTGCCGAAGAAAACTATGCAATCTGATCTGAAAAGCTCTTTTGAAATTTTCCAGAGTTCGTCATCTTTATTGTTAAAGCTTGCCCAACATTTGTGAAATCCAGAAGGATTCTTGAATTTGTCTTTGAGCAAAGCAGAATCTACGCCGCAATTATTTCCTTTTGATGCTGAAACGTTTCCTTCACAAGGATAAATTTTAAGTTTCGGAACTTCAATAAGCGTGACTTTTTTGCCGAGAATTTTTTTAATTTTCAAAGCAAGCTGCGTGCTTTTTGGAATCTCGTTTTTTTCTTCGCTCCAGCGGTTTGACGTCGTGAGAAATAAAATTCTTTTTTTGGTTTTAAGATATTTCACAGAATCATCAAATTTTTTTCTGTCTCTTTCCAATCTTTTTATCATTGCAATCCAAGCCAAAACTATTTTAAATTACTTTCCTTGATTTCGGGATGGAAAATCAGGAAAGAGTTTGGGATGAAATCGCAGCCTCTTGGAAAACGTTCAGGACAAAAGCAAGAGAAGATGTTGCGAATTTTTTAAATAATAAAAGCGGAAACATTTTGGATTTGGGTTGCGGGAGTGGCAGAAATTTTGCAAAAATTGACGGAATTATTTATGGAGTTGATTTTTCCGAGAAGATGCTGGAATTTGCGAGGCAAAAAATTAAATCTGAGGGAATAAAAGCGAAATTAATCAAGTCAGATGCTTTCAATTTGCCTTTTGACGATAATTTCTTCGATGCTGCAATTTTTGTTTCTTCCTTGACTTGCATTCCGTTGGAAAAAAATAGAAAAAAATCTCTGGAAGAACTTTACAGAGTTTTGAAATCCGGTTCGGAGGTTTTGATATCTGTTTGGGATAGCAATCAAGAAAGATTCAAGGAAAGCGGAAAAGAATCTTTTGTTCCTTGGAAGCAGAATGGAAAAGAACAAATGAGATATTATTATTTATACAGCAAAAATGAACTCAAAGAATTGCTTGAAAAGGTTGGCTTTGAAATAGTTAAAATCCGCGACAGCAAAAATCTGGACGCATTTTACTCCCAGAAAAATATTGATGTCGTTGCTAAGAAACCTTGATTATTTCTTTTTTACAATGTTCAAAATATCCATAATTGATTTTTTTTCAAAATCAACGATTTCCATTTTTTTTAAATCAATGGAAATCTTTATCATTCCCATTGCCGAAATAAAAACCGTGCCTGAGAGGATTTCTTCGCCCTTATAATTTTGAAGAGAAAGAATTATTTTCTGGATTTTATTTTTTATATTTTCTTCTTCCATTCTCTTTGAAATTAAAGATTCAACGTCGTTGAAATCCAAATCAAATTTTGATTGTATTTTTTCCTGCAAAACCGAGCTAAAATTTTCCATCTCTTCTTTTTTTATTTCTTTTTCCGTATGGAAGCTTATTATATTTCCCTTAGGAACAAAATAATCAAAATGCACTTTATTGTTTTTTCCTTCCTTGTCAATTATAAAAAACGCGGAACATAAATATGCTTTTGGATTTTCTTTTTTGAATTTTTTTAACTCATCCGAAGAAGAAAGTTTTTCAAGATAAAATTGGAGATTCATTAATGTGAAAAAAGAAAGAAGTTTATAAAAATAGTGATTATAGAATTATAATATTTTTCCGATGGCTTCAAAAGTTTTTTCAGCGTAGTTCCAACCTGCATCTGTTAACTTATAACCATTGTATTCCCTTCTATCAATTGGATTCTCCCAATTAACATCTTCAACATAACCTTTTCTTCTTAGTGTTTCTATGGCTCCAATAAAATTTGGAACAAATCTTTGATGGTTAATCGGACCGGAAGTTTCCGTCAATATGGCCAGTGCTCCAATCGCATCTCTTGTCTTTTCAAGTTTTGAATCTTCCAAAGCACTCATAGAAATTCTAGATAAATTTTATTTTTAAAGATTTATGTGGCGGAAAACTATTTCCTCTCCGCAATTTCTTTCTTGATTTTTTCCACGAATTTTTCAACTTTGTAGTTTTCAATTTTTCGGGATCCACGGGTTCTCACCGCTATATTCTTTTCTTTTTCTTCCCTGTCTCCAACGACAATAATATAAGGAATCCTGAGGATTTCCGCGTCCTTGACTTTTGCTTGCATTGTCGTGTTTGTGAAATCGGCGTCTATTCTTGCGTTCGGAATTTCTTCTCCAAGTTGTTTTATAACTTTTTTTGCATAATCAACATTTCTGTCCGTAAAACTCAAAACGCGAACTTGCGTCGGAGAAAGCCAAGTTTTAAGATTTCCCTGAGTAAGTTCAAGAATGTGCGCAATCACCCTTTCTGTTGTTCCCGTTGATGAACGATGTATAACCATCGCTCTTTCTTCTTCGCCCTTTTCATTTTTGTAAGTCAAATCAAATTCTCCAGGAAGATGGAAATCAATTTGAATCGTAAATAATGTGTCTTCTTTTCCGTAAACGTCTTTGTATTGAATGTCAAGCTTTGGACCGTAGAATGCGGCTTCGTTGTCGGCTTCGGTGTATTTCACTTTTAATTTATCGAGAATTTTTTTCATCATTGCCTGCGTTTCATTCCACGCTTTTGGATTGTCGACGTATTTTTCTTTGTTTTTTGGGTCCCATTTTGAAAATCTGTAATAAATATCATTGACGCCGATTTTTTCCGAGGCGAATTTAATCAAATCCAAGACTTTTGCAAATTCTTCTTCGAGCTGATTTGGACGGCAGATAATATGCGCGTCAGCAAGAGTCATTTGCCTTACCCTTGTTAAACCTCGCAACTCTCCAGATTTTTCATTTCTGAACAGCGTCGACATTTCAGCAAATCTTATGGGAAGTTCCTTGTAGCTTCTCGGCTTGCTTTTGTAGAGAACGAAATGAAAAGGACAAGTCATTGGACGCAGCGCAAATTTTTCATCTCCTTCGTCTATTACAAACATTCCGTCCCTATAATGCTGCCAGTGTCCGGAAATTTTATACAAATCGCTTTTTGCCATAAATGGAGTTGAAACGTGAGAATAACCACGTTTTATTTCTTCGTCGACGATGAATCTCTCTATCTCTCTTTTTATTGTCGTTCCGCGTTCTGTGAATAAAGGCAAACCAGAGCCGACAACTTCAGAAACAATGTATAAATCCAAATCTCTTCCGAGCTCCACGTTGCTTTTCAAATCATTCAATCCGCGCGAAGCGCTCATCTTAACTTTTGTCAATTTATCACGCAGTTGCTTTATTTCAGATTCAGAAACTTTTTCTTCTTTTTTTGAAAGGGATTTTTTCATATTTGAGAAAAGGAGAGGGGATTTATAAAAATTGAGGTTGGGAAAGATTAATAAAATAAATTCTTTTAATGTATGTTATGGCTAAGGATGTGTTTGGTTTAACTCCAACTATTGATTTTTATGGTAATCCTATAAAAAAGAAGAATAAAAGGGAACCCGTTTCTAAATCTCAAAAGAACGAAGTTTTAGCAAGACAAAAAAGTAAATGCAATAGATGTAAGAAACTTCTTGACCCGAGAGCAACACATTTTGACCATATTAAAGAGGTTTACAAAGGCGGAAAAAGCATAGTTAATAATCTGCAGGTTTTATGTGCAAATTGTCATAATATTAAAACTAATGAAGATAAATTAAAGAAAGTTGAGAAAAAAAGAAACTCTACAATTAAGCGAGATAATTCCGATAAAATGTTTAACCCTCTTTCTTGGTATTAATCTTTCAAAAAACCCCGTAAATTATATAAACTCTGCAAAATTAAATTGAATATGAAAAAACAAATTTTGAATTTCAATGTTATAATAGAAAAAGATGAAGACGGTGTTTTTGTTGCAAGAGTTCCGGAGATTGACGGATGCTACACGCAAGGA
>CAYINP010000036.1:0-6070 GCA_964364785.1 Candidatus Woesearchaeota archaeon
AATAAAAAAATAAGTTTGCTTAATTGTGTGTGAACAAGTGGTAAACCGAGTACAACGCGCTCAATCCTACAAGTCCGTAAACAATTCTGACAACCATTGGCCAGCTTCCGAGCAACATCTCGACGACGTTCCAGCTGCTGTTTATTGCGATAAGTCCCCAGTTCAAGCCACCGACGATTACAAGAATCGTTGCAACCAAATCAAGTTTTGACATCATTTTATCCTCCTTTTTGATTTAATTTGAATTAAATCTGATTATTCGTTGAGGGGAAGGGGATATAAAAAGGTATTTATTTTATTTGGTAAATGGAACAAAAAGAAATAGATAGAATAATGAAAAAGTACAAAGAAGTGTTTGAAGTGCTGGAAGATTATGATAAAACTGGTGTACTTGACGTTAGTAAATTAAATGATAAATCGATAAAAGAAATTAAACTAATCTAGTAGAACTTAGAAATAAGAGTTAAAGTTAATTCGGATTTTGAAATGACAAGATTTAAAAATTGATTTGTGTTCGGATTTTTGTAAGTCGGACAGTTGACTTCGGAATCGGGAATTAAGTTTCCGAGTTTTGGAAAAAATCAAAACTGATTCTGAGTGAAGGTCCGCCCACCACATTAAGGTTGTCTTTCGAAAGGAAGATTTCAGCGATGGAAAGCTCTGGTACAGAAACGCCACAGCCCAAGTTGAGTTATGAAACTTGCGTGGAACTTCGAGATTTGGGATTTGATGAAACGAGCATCTCAACCGGTGCAAGGCAAAGCCGCTTAGTTGAATGTCAACAATTTCCGTCTGCGAAAGCGGGGAAATACAGAAGGTGGCCTACGTCCGACTTACATTTTTATAATATTATTTTCTTATTTATTTATGAAAATAAATTTTGCATTTATCTTAATATTAATTTTGGTTGCTATTGGATTCTTTTTATTTTCAAATTCAAGAGAAGAAATAAAATCCGTTTGCATAAAAGAAAAATGTTTTTCGGTTGAAATCGCGGATGAAAATTCTGAAAGAATTTTAGGTTTGAGCAACCGCGATTTTTTGGATTTTAATTACGGGATGCTTTTTGTTTTTCAGGAAGAAACAATTCCAAATTTCTGGATGAAGGAAATGAAATTTCCCATTGATATTATTTGGATTGATGAAAACTTGGAAATTTCAGAAATAAGCAAAAATCTTTCGCCTTGCGAAAAAGATTTTTGTCCAACTTGGAATCCAAAAAATAAAATAAAATATGTTCTTGAAATAAATGCGGGATTGTCAGAAAATTATAGTTTTGAAATTGGAGACGAGCTTGAATTATTTTGACAATCCAAGTGTTTCAAGAAGTTTTTCCAGACCTTCTCTATTATTTGGGTGGGCAAGAAGTTTTAAACTGCTGTCTCCGTTAAGTCTCCCAATAGCTCCGTTGAGAATATACCAGTCGCTATCTGCGTGATAAGAAAAAGGGCTCCTTTTGATTTTAATATTTCTCTTGCCCTTTTTATTGCCTCGTCGCTTGCATATCTAAAATCTTCTCCACGATAATCTTTATTTGATGTGTAGTAGATTGAAAATGCATTTTTCGGCTGCACCATTTCCATTACAGATAAAAATCGTTTATAAAAATTGTTGTAACAACATGTTTAAAAAAGAATATCCGCTTTATTTTTTGGGAACGTAGCTCAGCGGGAGAGCACATGACTGAAGCTCATGGTGTCGGGGGTTCAACTCCCTCCGTTCCCATTTTATTTTATTACGCTCGTCTTTGGCTCGCGTTATTTATATTGCTACAAATTGGCGTTCCGCACAATTTTCCGCTTAAAGAAAAGATTAATGCAGGAAATTTATCGCTATAAGTCAGAGTTAAAATTGGTTTCTTGGGTGGGTGGGAGGGGATATATAAATCAGGCGAGTCAAACAAATCAACTAACTCTTTTTTTGATTTTTTTTCAAAATCCAATCATTAACTTTCTTCA
Source organism: Candidatus Woesearchaeota archaeon (assembly GCA_964364785.1). Classification (GTDB taxonomy): domain Archaea; phylum Nanobdellota; class Nanobdellia; order Pacearchaeales; family GW2011-AR1; genus JACQLK01. Next base: position 1,959 of record CAYINP010000036.1, read on the forward strand.
AACATCTTTTTTGGTCCGTGAATTTAAGCATTTGCATCGCTTTCATATAAGGAACCCATTTGCAACCAGAATGTTCGTGCTCGTCAAATTTTATTTCTTCCTTTTTTGCCTCAACGGAATAAAGAGAGTAAGATTGTCCGACTATTCCATTTCTGTCAGGAATTTTTCCAGGATATTTATATTTCCCGTGAACATTGAACTTTTTTATCTTCAACGGTTTCAATCCTGTTTCTTCTTTCAGTTCTCTTTTTACGGCTTGAAAAGGATTTTCTTTTTCTTCAATTCCTCCTTTTGGAAATTCCCACCCAACCCAGTGCAATTTTCTTTTTAGAACAAGATAGAATATTTTATTTTCTGACTTTGAATAAACGACGATGAAAACTGTCCGTCTGAATTTTTCTGGCATTTTATTTATATATTAGAGAACAATAAACTTTTTAAACAAATTGCCATGGAGATTTTATGGATTATGAATATAGAGTGGAAAGTTCAGTGGTTTGCATTGATTTAGAAAGAAGAATAAAACAGCTTGAGGAAATTTTTGCGATTGATACGGACTCTAAAGAAATATTTACTGTAAGAGACAACAAAAGTGGTGCGGAACAGAATAAAATTAAAACATTTACAGAAATTACACCACATGGTTCCGCAGAAATCAAGGGAATCGGTTCAAGAGAATCCAAAAAAAATGGGGGGAGAATTACTTCCGCATTTTCAACCTACTCAACAGTATTAATTGGCGATGATGGTTACCTCATCCATTACAAACAACCAGAATTTGAAGTAACAACAGTTCAAAGATAATTCATCTCGGCTTCATTCTTCCCCTAAATTGGTCACGCTTGGACGATTTATCGGGGTTTCATTCTTCCCCATTTTTCAAGAGCCTGTTTCAATTCAACATTGTTTGGAAGTTTTGCGTATTGCTCAAGAGAAATTTTTTTGTTAACGGCGTCGATAGCTTGCATTGTTGCTTTTGCTCCCGCGCGAGTTCCGCGGGGATGCCCGTGAATTCCTCCTGAAACCAACATTACAATTTCCTTTCCGTAAATATCCATAATATCCGGAACCAACCCCGGATGCAAACCTCCGGAAGTCACAGGAAACGCGGGTTTTATTTTTCCCCAATTTTGTTCAAGAAGAATTTTTTTAAACGGTTTGACATGATTTTCGCGGAGAATATTTGCAACAGAGAGAACTTCTTCCCTTGAACCGACGAGTTTTCCGACGGCGGTTCCGGAATGAATTTGATCCACGCCGGCAAGTTTCATTATTTTTGCGAGAAATTCCATAGTGATTCCGTGCTTTTCATTTCTGTCAAAAGCAGCGTGCATCGCACGATGCGCGTGAATCGCCATTCCAAAATCTCCCAGTGTCTCTCTTAAAGTTTGCACCGACGCTGGACCACAAGTAACAACATCAATCATTGCGTATTTGAAACTGTGGTTGTGCAAAAACTTTGCGCGACGTTTCATTTCATCAACTTCTCCGGTAATATTTATGAAAGCATCTTTTATTTCTCCAGTTTCTTTCTCGGCTTTGTCGCGCATTTTCGCAAGCAATTGAGTTCTCTTGTAAAAATTATTGAATTTTGTTGATGTGAGATTTTCATCATCTTTGACGCAATCAAAACCCCCCATCCAAGTTTCAAAACCTATTTGCGCGTGTTCAAAATCAGAGAAACCAATTTTCGGTTTTGGAACAGCTCCAGTTAAAGGGCGGTTGTAAACTTTGAAATATTTTCTCAATCCAGCAATTCCAAGATTCGGGCCAGGAAAATATTTTATGTAATCCTGCGGAAGATTCACATCAACCAAACGCAAATTTTCCAGAGCTTTCATTCCAAAAATATTCCCTGCAATTCCTGAAAGCAATTGTGGTTCATTTCCTTTTTCCCATAAATCATAAGGATATGCAACGTGAACGAAATTTCCGTCAATTTTATAAGCAGTCGCCATTAATTTTTTCATTCTTGGCGGCAATTTGAAAAGAGTCGTCCAAGTTCCCGTCGAGGATTCAGAAGCAATTCTTCCAATGGCATCTTCTTTTGTAATTCCTTTAGCAGGTTCAAAATAAAACAAAACTTTCAAATCGTTTTTCTTCGGCTTGTATTTCAAATCAATAAAATCGTGATACCATTCAACTTTTTTTTCCATAAACACCTATTTTGGATTATGCATATTAAAATCCAACAATGTTTATAAAATTATACGGTTAATGTAAGGTATGACACTTTACAGAACAGGTGATGGGAAAATGTATACTGTTTCAGATGAAGGAAATATGAAAGTTAGCGGCAAAGAATATAAGGTAGAGTATTTTGTTCCAGGAAATATCGGCGTAAGCAATAGAGACGGCATTGTTTATTTCGGCGGTGCAGCTCTTTACGATAAGACTGGAAAAATCAATTCCAAGTTGGACAAAAAGGCGGAAAGAAGGTCAAGAATAATAGGGCAAATCCTAAATGAAGATGGGACAATGAAAAAATCAAATAAGCTAGAAAATCTTCTCGTTACTGAACAAATAATTGATATAAGGAAGTAATTATTTTTTCTTAATCAAAAATCCTTTTTCATTATCTTCTATCAAATATCCAAAGTGATTAATTTTGTTTCTCAATTCATCGGATTTTTTCCAGTTTTTTTCTTCGCGCGCTTTTTGCCTTTCCAAAACCAAAATTTTTACTTTTTCAGGAACTGAAATTTCTTCTTTTTTTGTCAAATTTAATCCAAAGACTTCATCCATTTTCTTTGTGGTTTGAAATTTTCCTTCGGCTTTTTCATCGCGGAGCAAATTCCATAAAACCTGCAGAGCGTTCGGAAGATTCAAGTCATCGTCAATTGCTTTTTCAAATTCCACAAGATATTTTTTGTTTGTTTTTCCATCGTCGTCGCACGAGCAAATTTTATTTTTCAATCTTTCGAGAGCATTTTGAGAAGCTTGCAAATTTTCCAAAGAAAAATCCAAAGGTTTTCTATAATGTGTCGTCAGGCACAAATATCTAAATGACAACGGTTGAAATCCAAGTTCTTCCAAATCAAAAATTGTGTACAAACCGCCTTTTGATTTTGAAACTTTTTCTCCGTGATAAGTAAGAAAAGCACCGTGAAGCCAATAATTTACAAATCTTCTTCCCGTCGCTGCTTCAGATTGCGCAATTTCATTTGTATGATGGATTTGAATATGATCTTGTCCGCCAGTATGTATGTCAAAATGTTTTCCGAGATATTTCATTGACATTGCAGAACATTCTATATGCCATCCCGGAAATCCTTTTCCCCACGGTGAAACCCACTCTTGCAATCTCTTTTCGTTTTGTTTTGAAAATTTCCACAACGCAAAATCTATTTTGTGTTTTTTTTCTCCAATTTTAATTCTTTTTCCTTCCTGCAATCCTTTAACATTTAATCTTGCGAGCTTTCCGTAATTCTTGAATTTTCCAGTATTAAAATAAATACCGTCGCTGGTTTTGTAAGTGTATCCTTTTTTTTCAAGAATTTTTATCAATTCAATTTGTTCTTTGATATGTTTTGTGGCTTTCGGCCATTTATCTGGATTTAATATATTAAGTTTTTCAAAATCGTCCTTGAATATCTTGAAATAAAAATCCGCAATTTCTTTCGCACTCTTTCCTTCCTTTATCGCGGCTTTTTCAATTTTATCCTCGCCTTCATCGGAATCGCTTGTAAGATGTCCGACATCAGTAACATTGATTAAATGTTTTATCTTGAAATTATTATATTGTAAAACTCTCTTCAATACATCCGAGAAAATATAAGTTCTAAGATTCCCTATGTGCTGATAGGAATAAACCGTCGGTCCGCAAGAATAAATTCCGACTTTATTTTTTTTAATCGGCTTGAAATTTTCTTTTTTTCTTGTGAGGGTGTTATATAATTTTATCATCAGAGAATAAAACAAAGGAAATTTTTAAATTAAACTATTAAGAAGCTTCAACTTTAAGATCAACGCTAACAGTAACGTAATCTCCACTATCCACTTCCACAGTATATCTTATCAGGCAAGCAGGAGCGTTGTCTGGAATTAATAATCTGACAAATTCCGGATTTTCCATTGAACTTGAAGGGGGAACATTAACACTTCCGCTTTTT
>CAYINP010000037.1:0-3373 GCA_964364785.1 Candidatus Woesearchaeota archaeon
TTCTGAGAATTAAATTATCTCAATTTAATAAAAATAAAATCACTTCTTTTCGTCTCTGTATTCAGGAATAATTTGCTGTTCTATAACGTGCTTTATTCCCTCTTTTGTAAAAGTATAAACATCAATACCGTGTCCGCTTCCAGTATCCCTCTGCGTCGCGGATTTTATTGCTTCCACCGCAAGTTTAACTCCGTCCTCAATTGACATATTCTTTTTATATTGTCTTTCCAAGAGTCCAAGGACATAAGGCATACCTGAACCAAAATTAGCATCGTAATCTTTAATTTGTTTTATTCCCCCTGCTGGATCTATTGAATATAATTCAGTTGTTCCATCTTCATTAACTCCCCCGATCAAACTTCCAACCATAAATTGCAACATTGCAGGCTGTCTTATTGAATTGTATATTATGGAAGCAACAAGATTCGCTCCGTTTTTTACAGAAGGTCTTGATTTTGCCCTCAATTCTTTCAATCTCAATTCCGCTCCCGCAACTTTTATTGATCTTTGAATGTCCGCAACCATTCCCGTTCCTGCAAAGGCAAGATAATCGTTTATTATCTTTATTTTTTCCGAATCTTTATTCATAACAATATTTCCTGCAGTACTCTGCTTATCTGCAGCCATTACAATTCCATCTTTGCAAATAATCCCAAGAATTGTGGTTCCCGTCTTCAAAATTGAGTTTTTTAGTTCAGCGTCCATTTTATTTTTGTTTAATTTTTATTTTAATATTAGAATAATAAATATTCATAGAAACTATTAAAATTTCACGGTAAAGATATTTTATAAATGTTTTGTTTATGGAATTTGAAATGGATTTTACAAATCCTCATCGTGCTCGAATTTTAAGTCAGAAAGTTTGACGCGTGAAACCTCATCCAAGATTAGGAGCCGGTTTGGTATTTCTTCTAGAAACCTGAGGTCATATTTTTCCTTCTCGGAGAAATTCAGGCATAACTTGTAAAGCGGTGAAGACTCTCCCGCCGCAGTGGGATGAAATGTGTGGAAAAGCCATTTTCTGTTTGGAAAAATCATCATATCAATACTTTCCGTCTCCTGCAACCCGTACAAATATCCGAAAGATGAGTAAAAATCTGCAGACTCAATGTTTCCCGTTCCGTTAAATCCGTCAACACGATGCGACCTTGCAGGCAGTGGTATTGATTTGTATTTATTTATCAATTCCTGCAAAATGTCTTTATACTCGGAATAAAGAAAGTTCAACATTCCCAGATTGTGGGAGAAGTAATTAATGGCCTCCATATCCTGCTTTCTTAAAAATTTGCTCATTTCAACTTCGGCAGAAATTAATATATAAACTTATTCTTTGACGGAAACACCATTGACTTTCTTGAAACGAATTATGTTTTCAACGAAGCTCTCGATTTTTTGCTCGTGGCTTACAATTATGAGTTGTTTCACATTCAGTTGAGAAAGAACGTCGCGCATTTTGTCCAATTGCTGCGCGGAAAATCCATCAGTGGGTTCATCCAAAATAACAATGTCTTTTGTTTTTATTTTGCTCAAAAGAGAATTTATAACCTGATTCAGAGCCAGCCTATAAGCAAGAGCCACAGCTGTTCTTTCTCCTCCAGAAAGATAAGAATAATCCAGCTCGTAATCTTGCTGTTCAATTACTGGCGTGAAATTATCGTCGAGGTGAACATTGAAAGTTTCCGAGACAAGCATTGAAAACCACTCGGAAAAAAACTGCGAAAATTCCTTCTTTAATTTTATCATCACATTCTTTTCTATCGCGGAAATCAGGGGAAGAAATTTTTTGGAAATCCAATTCTCCACTTCAACAAGATAATTGAGCTGTTTTCTTGTTTCTTCAGATTTTTTTATTTTTTCCCTTAATTCATCTATCTGCTTAGAATAAAGCTCTATTTCTTTTTTCAACTCAGCGGTTTTTATCTCTGCAAGCCTTTCCTGCCTCAAAGTCAAATCAAGATATTTTTGTTTTTCCTCAAAAAGCAAATCGAAGTTTTTCAACTCTTCAGCTTTTTTTTCAAATATGGAAATTCCTGACTTCAATTCCATAATTTCTTTTTCCACGACGAGATTATTCTTTTCAAGTTCGGATACTCTTATTTTCTTTTCATTAATATTTTGGATTTTCACAAGAACAAGCTTATGGTCTTGAATCTTTTTCTCAACAAGTGAAATCTGCATTTCCACTTCAGAATATTTATTTTGGACGCTTCTTTTCTCTGAATTTAGCGTCTCTATTTTCTTCAAATTCTCCAAAATTCCAAGATTTATTTTTGCAAGAATATTATTTTTGTACATAACATTAACTTCCTGCAAACAAGTCGGGCAGACTTCAACGTTTCCGATTCTTGCCTTTACTTCAGCATTTTCCTGATTTTTTGAGCCGAGAGTATTCATTTCCGAGGAGATTTTTATAAGAAAATCGTTCAAATCAATTTTCAATCTCTTTTTTATTTTCAAATCTTCGTCAAGACGCAGAATATCAGATTCGTCAAAATTCAAATCTTCAGACTCTTTTATTTGAGCATTCAACTGGCTAATAGTTTTTCTGTTTCCGTAAATTAAATCTTCCTTTCCAGATATTTTTATTTTTACTTTTTCAATCTCCTGCAAAACCCGAGATTTCTCATTTATCTTTCCTTGAATCAATTCTTTTTCTTCTTGAATCTTTTTTCTTTCCTCGGTTTTTGAGAAAAGTTCCTTCTCAACAGAATCAAGATTGTAATGCTTTGATTCAAGCTCGCTTTCTTTTGAGATCATAATCAATTTGTCCTGTTCTATATTTGATATCTGATTTTCTCTTATTCTTTTTTCCTCCCTTATTTTTGCAGATAGTATGGATGCATTCTCAATTATCTTTTTATATTTGTCAATTCCAAAAATATGCCTCAATGTGTTTATTCTCGTCTCGGAATCCTGGGCAATTATCTGCTTCATCTCTTCCTGCGGAGTATAAACTGTGAACTTGTAAAGAAGATTTTGTTTTTTTGAAAACTCAAGAGGATAATTCAACAAATTTAGAACGTTATTTTTTAGTTCCATTACTGAGGTTTCTTTTTTTTCTCCGTCGATAGTTATGAAACATTCTTCCTGTGAAATGGATTTTCCACGTTTCAAAGTCCTCTCAATGATTATATTTTTTTCATCTATTTCAAATTCCATCAAAACTTTTCCGCTGTTCTCCCCGTTTTTCAAAAGTGACGATCCTTTCTGCCCGGGCTGTAATCCAAATAATGCAAACTCTATTCCCAAGAGAATTGATGTTTTTCCAGAACCAATGTCTCCAGATAAAAGAATTGAACCGTCGGGAAATTCGACTTCCTGATTCTTGTAACTTCTTATATTTTCAAGGATAATTTTTTTGAGTTTCATTTTA
>CAYINP010000037.1:3473-5717 GCA_964364785.1 Candidatus Woesearchaeota archaeon
TATAAAAACATTTTACAGAACGCGCTTGCGGGATTCCAAGCTTATCCATTATATCATAAGAGTAAAACTTGTCCCATTCCAGCCTCGCCATCTGTCTTGTCGGGCCAAAAACTTCCAATATTCCCATAATATTGAGCGAATCAACAATCCCCCTTTCCAGCGGTTCTTCAGAACCAATCACAGTCAAACCAATTTTTTCCTTTTTTATAAATTCAGATATTTCTATAGCGCTTTTTTCGGCGGGAATGTAAAAAATTTTTGAATCTTCTTCTTTTGAAAGATTCCATCCCAGAGCATGTTCTCTTCCGCCGTTTCCAACAATCAATATTCTTTTCATTTTAAAAGTTTAATATTTTCTTTGATTCGTCCAAAATTCTCGAGTAAAATGTTTCAGAAGTTTCTCCTTCCTGTTTTTCCATGGAAAGTGAATTTATCAGACTGTGGATTTTAGAATCAAAAGACGATGGATTCTGCTGTGAGAAAATCTTTATCGTTTCGTCTTCGACGTCGCCAGATTGTTCAATCTCAGAATCTATCTCAATATCTTTTGTTTTCAGATTATGCGTGTTTCTTAGCAAAAAATAAGCGCCTTTCTGTCTTGCGTAATCCTCTATCTGCTGAAATTTTATATTTGCATTTTCTTCCAACTCTCCAGAAACTCTTAACAAGATTATTTTATCGTAAATGTCTCTTTTATCCAGCTCGGAAATTATTTTCTCGGTTGCACCAACAGAATTATTTATTTCAATTTCAAATTTTTCAATGTCTTTTATTTTTAGCTGGATTCTTTTCAATGGTTCGCTTGAATCGGAATCATAAATGCAGAAATAACCGTGTTTCAAACTTTCCAATTCGGTAAAATTATTTGGGAAAACCGGACCTGGATAAACAAAGTTTTTGTATTTTAGAAGAACGTGAATGTGTCCAAGCGCGCAATAATCCGTTTCAGGAAGGGAATCAGCAGCAATTGATTCTATGGGCAAATTTCCCATTGTTTCGACGACTTTGTCAATCGTCGTGTGAAGCATAAGAATTTTGAATTTTCCAATTGTTTCTTCAAGTTTCATTCTCTTCAAATCAGCAACATCCAATCCGGTTTTCTTTCCGGGATATCCATAAATAACAACATCTTTGAAATGCGTTGGTTTCAAAATTAATTCTTTTCCATCGTCTTCAAATATTGAAACATTTTTGCAGAATCCTGATTTCTCAAGAACATCGAGAAACGTTTTTCCTGAAACAGAATAATCGTGGCTTCCTGAAATCAAAAAGCATGGAATTCCAGATTCTTTTAATTTTTTAAATTCCGCAAAAGTTTCTTTCAAAGTTTCTATAGAAGGATATGCATTGTCGAACAAATCTCCTGCAATCAGAATAAAATCAACGCGTTCGCTTATGGAAATATCAATAGCTTTTTGGAAAGATTGAAAGTTCAAATCCTGCAATGGCTTTTGCTTCCAGCCACCAAGATGGACGTCGGACATATGCGAAAACTTCACCATAAAAAACATTATTTGTCAGGATATTTAAGAATAGTTGTGGTAAAAGAGAAAGTTTAAAAATGGGATAAAAATAGTGAAATTATGACATTATATGATAAAGACAGAAAACCAGAATATTTTAGTATTGAAGAAACTGCAAATATGCTAATAGTTTACGGACAATTAAATAGAGTTCTAATAGATTACAAAACTCTTCCAACAGAGGATAAGTTTGGACAGCTTCAGTTAAAAGTTATGGCAGCAAAACAGGTTATTCCAAATGAGGTTCTAGAATTGGTAAGTAAGTTAGAAAGAAAAGCGAGGGATGTCGGAGTTAGTTCAAATCTCTTGCAAAGAGGAATTAGTGCACTAAGAATTTTTGGATTAGGCATTGCTAATTAAGAAATATTAAATTTTCTTCAATTCCCACACCTTCAATTCCTCAAAAAAAATCTTTTTTCTCGCGACGATTTTTTTCTTAAATCCAGAAAAATTTATCCCTTTTGTCAAACTGCTTGAAACAAGAAAAATTTTTCCGTTTTTTGCAAGATGTTTTTTTAATTGTTTAAGAAATCTATTTATTATTTCGCTTCCATTTTTCCCGCCTGTTGTTGCAACGCGGGAATCCTTTGGCTCTCGTGAATCCAAGGGAAGGTAAGGTGAATTAAAAATTATTATATCATATTTTCCTTCTATTTTTTCAAATAAATTTGAAATCACAGAATTGAATCCAAGTTTCTTGCAGTATTTTACAGAATCCGGA
>CAYINP010000038.1:0-5560 GCA_964364785.1 Candidatus Woesearchaeota archaeon
CGTGGGCGATTGGAAGTGAAGTGGAGATGGTGAGTGGGGGAGATTATAGACCTGAAAAAGACAGCACACCAAAAGAGATATGGGATAATGCTAAAACTCCAAAAGCTTTGAAAGATTACTTCGTCAGCGAAAAGAATTTTGAAGAAGTTTTGAAAAGTAGGGGTTTGTTAGTTGTAGATAATGGAAAAAAAGCCAGTAGCAATATAAAATCTCCCGCAATAAAATATGAGCCAAATTCTTTTCTAATACCTGGAAAAGGAGATAAATTTACAGTGGTAAATGGACAGAATGGAGAAAAATTTATTTCTGTAAAAGGTGAATCTACATTTCCTGAAATAAGTTCAGCTATTCAGGGCAGCAACATCCCCCCCGCACAAAAACAAGAATTATTATCAGATTTAAGTGATGCTCAGAGAATTGCTACAATAAATGGAGTAGATGATGTAACTAAGATGAATAGTTATGAAGTCCCAGAAAACGGACAGTTAAATTTGAGAAGTGGCTCTGGAAAAAATCAACTGTCTCAAGATACGCCAAACCCCGCAGACAAAACTAATCTTGGGTTGACTCCTCCAACGATAGATTGTACTAATAAAGTAAATAAAGGATTGGAAAAATGTAAATTTTACTACTCTGAAGATTACTCTGCTTTAACTTCAGTTGACCAAGCACAAGTTGATAAATTCATTGCTTGTCAGCAAAGTTGCGCATCTAATTCGGATCCCGTTGGATGTATTGGAAGTTTTTGTGGCTCTCCTCCGAGAGGTGCCCAGACATTATCTGAAAATGATATAAAAGCAATAAAACAGCAATCTCTTTCAGGAGATAATACAAAAAAATACTCTCAAGAAAAAATTGACAAACTGTGTGAAACAGACGAGAACTTTGCTAAAAATAACGCCGCTTGTTTTTCATTCTTAGGGATAATCAGTGAAAGCGCATTATGGGCTGTCGGAACGGCGGCGGCAATTCAAGCGCTTGGCCCTGTTTTTGGATTGAGTGGAGAGCAAACTGAAATAGTTTCAAAATCTTCTGCAATAGGATTGCTCGCTGGAAAGTTGAGCGCGGGCTTTGCCGAACAATCTGCAAAAGAATCGGCATTGCAAGGAATTAGTACTGAAGGCACGGCGACGCAATGGATTGTTACCAAACACGCCGGTTTATCCGGTGCGCAGTGGATAGGAGTTTCGGCCGCAGGCGCGTATTTCCTCGCGAATTACAGGGACGAGGAAACAAAAAAAGTTGAATTTTCCTGCATTCCTTGGCAAGCTCCTCTAGGAGGAAGCAATTGCGAAACTTGCAACAAAGGATTTTTGCCTTGCAGTGAATATCAATGCAAATCTCTCGGACAAAATTGCGAGCTTGTGAACAAGGGAACTCAGGAAGAACAGTGTGTTTGGGTAAATAGAAATGATGTAACCGCGCCAATCATAGAGGCTTGGGAACAAGGATTGCTAAGCGCGGATTACAGATACAATCCAAATAATGCAATCTTGCCTCCAGACAGGGGAGTAAATGTTCTTTATTCTTTATCCGACGACAGTTGTATTCCCGCTTTCACTCCTTTAAGAATTGGAATTTCGTCAAATGAACCTGCAAAATGCAAAGTTGATTTATTGAGAAAAGATGATTTCGAGACGATGCAATTTGAAATGTCCTCCGGGCTTTTGCAATACAATCACACATTTTCATTATCTCTTCCTGGAAGCGACAATTTAAACTCATCAGGAATCGAAGTGCAGAATGACGGAAATTACGACTTGTTTGTCCGTTGTGAAGATGCAAGCGGAAATTCAAATGTCGGAACGTTCGTTTTCAAATACTGCGTCGACAAAGGGCCTGATGTGACGCCTCCATTGATTGTTGCTACTAGTGTGCCGAACAATGCGCCAGTTTCATTCAATCAAACGGCTTTGAATTTGGAAGTTTATACAAATGAGCCAAGCGAATGCAAATGGAGCCATAACAACAGAGAATACAGTTCAATGGAAGCGCAAATGGATTGCGAGAGTTTCGTAAGCGACAACAATGCGCAGGGATTATACACCTGCAGAACAATTCTTGAAGGAATAAAAGACAGGTTTGTAAACAAGTTTTATTTCAGATGCCAGGACAAACCGCAAAGCCCAGAAAATGAAAGAAATGAAAATCAAGAATCGTTCGAATATTCCGTCGTGGGAACGCAGGCATTGGTAATTGATTATGCTCTTCCAAATGACACAATAAGAGATTCGACTTCGGCAGTAAGAGTTCCATTTGAAGTGAAAACTTCCGCAGGATTTGATGAAGGGAGAGCAATTTGTTATTATTCCGACACAGGAGATGACGAAGATTACGTGCAATTCTTTGAAACAGATTCTCATTTGCACAAGCAGGATTTGTTCCTTCCTTCGGGAAGCTATATTTATTACATAAGATGCATCGATTTGGGAGGAAACAGCGACGATGAAACAATTACATTCACCGTTGAATCTGATAATGCGAATCCAAATGTTGCAAGAGCATACCATGAAGAGCAATATCTGAAATTTATTACAGACGAGGAAGCAAAGTGCGTCTATGATGTTGTTGACTGTTCATATCCAATTGAATCCGGAATTCCAATAACTGAAATAGACGGAATAAATCATTTCACGGACTGGAATTTGAAAAAAAATCTTTATGTCAAGTGCCAAGATTTATACGGAAACCAGCCTCTTCCGGACCAATGCAGTATTGTCGTGAAAAGCAGTGATTTCTAAATAATGCGCTTCGCCTCGCTTATATTAATGACGTTTCGAATCGGCATTCTGCACGATTCTCCACTTGGAAAAATTCTAACGTAAAACAATTTTATAAGTCGGGTTTATTATTAATATCCTATTTCTTGGGAGGACGAGCAACTTCGCAAAGAGAATGTTATCGCGCTGAAACTTTCCATTTGAGTTAATAGTTAAACGGACACAGATTTAAGTTAACATTGGGTTTCTGGGCGGGTGGGAACAAATCAGATTTTCTAAAAATTTATAAGTTAATTTTGTTTTGTTAAATAATGAAGAATAAAAGAGTTTCACAAATTCACTCGTTTTCCTCGTGGACTCGGAAAAGGGGAGAGATGCAAATTTCTTTTGGAATGATTTTTTCAATAATAATGATTATAGTTTTCATAACTTTTGCTTTTTACGGGATACAAAAATTTCTTGGCATTCAAAATACCGCACAAGCGGGAAAATTTGCAAACGATTTGCAAAATGACATTGACAAAATGTGGAAATCTTCCCAAGGTTCTCAAGAACAAGAATATTTCTTGCCTTCAAAAGTAAGATATATCTGTTTTGCAAACTACAAAGATGAAGATACCTCAAGGGGTTCAAGTTCAGAATTTTTTGATGATTTGGATCAAGCATTTTTCGAAGAGGAAAATTTATTTTTCCATCCAATAGGTTCTGGAGAAGGATTTGACTCTGTTGCATTGGAACATATAGACATAATAAAAACAACTGAGGATGACAATCCATTGTGTTTTGAAAACATGAAAGGAAAAGTTTCATTCACAATAAAAAAGAATTTTGGAGAGGCGCTTGTTACAATTTCGGATTAAGATGGATGAAAAAATAAAATTAATCTCAGATAGTAAGAAAATTGATTCCGTTCTTAAGAAATATTGGGGCAAACAGGCTTCAAAAAAGAAGATAGTGAAACCTAAATTCAAAGTAATATTAATATATTCTGAGAGCAAAAATAAAATAAATGGATACATTTATGCCCACGATATTAACGACGGATATTTTCATTGGTGTGTCTTAGATGACTTATCGACTGGAGAAAAATTTAACGCAAAAATTTCGAGGACCTTAATTATCAAGTTAATAAATTATTGTGAAAAAGAAAAAATTGAGAGCATAGAAGGTGAGATAACAAATTCAGACGAAAGAAAGTTATTCAAGAAATTAAACTTTAAAAATGCCAAAGAGAAAAAAGAAACGGCGACATTTATCTTAAATAAAAACATAAAATGAAAAACAAAAGACACTCACCAGTTCGGTCTGCGTCATCTCTCATAAGACAACGCAAGGGTGTTGAGTTTCAATTCGCGTGGATTTTTGGATTGATTGTTGGAATGACAATTTTAGTTTTAGCAATTTATGCCGTAACAAGAATAATTCAAACCGAGGAAATTGCCATCGACGCTGGAACGGCAAAAGAAATAGGTGTTTTGTTAAATCCATTGGAAACAAGTTTTGAATCTGCGCAAACAACATCGTTGATTTTGCCAAAGGAAACGAGGATTTTCAACGGATGCAACAATGAAAGTTATTTTGGAAGACAAACAATCAGCGTTTCGCAAAAAAGTTTTAACAAGTGGACGGACACGGACATTGAAGTTGGATTTTCAAATAAATATATCTTCTCAGAGAACTTTACAGAAGGAAAGAAATTTCTTATTTTTTCAAAGCCGTTTGAATTTCCTTTCAAGATTACAGATGTTGTTTATTTAACTTCTTCTGAAAAAAAATATTGCTTTAGCGGAATGGAAGATAAAATAAAAGAAGAATTAGATAATTTGGGACAAGACAATATTTTCACGGACGAGTGTCCTGAAAATTCAGTAAGAGTTTGCTTTTCAGGAAATTGCGATATAGAAGTTAATTATCAAAATAAATTTGTGGAAAAAGATTCTGAAATAATGCAATTCAGCGACGATTCATTGATGTATGCCGCAATTTTTTCAAGCCCGAAAATTTATGAATGTCAGGTTGAGAGATTGATGATGCGTGCAACCCAAATTTCAATTTTATATTCTGAGAAGGCAGATTTAGTTGCTTCAAGAGGATGCAATTCAGATTTAAAAAACGAATTGGGTTTTTTAATAAACAAACTTAATCAAACAAAAAATTCAGAAGGATTAAATGATGCATTAATATTTGATGTTAAAGACATTCAAGAAAAAAACGACGATGCGAATTGCAAGTTGTGGTGAAGCGATTGACATACGCATCGTCTTAGAAAAAAACTAAAATGAAAAATAAATCAGGACAACTAAAAAGCGAGGAGACACCCCTACGCATTGCCTCCAAAAATAAAAAAGCGCAGCTGAAAATCCAACAAATGGCGTTTATGTTAATCGCGCTTGTATTATTTTTTGCTCTGGTTGGAATGTTTTTTCTCACGATACAATTTCAGAAAATAAAAGATTCTGCCGGGATTTTAGAAGAAAAAAACGCGTTGCTTCTCGTTACTAAATTAGCCAATTCTCCAGAATTTTCTTGTGGAGAAAGTTTTGGAACGGGAAAAATAAATTGTGTTGATTCAGACAAGGTAATGGCTTTGAGGAGCAACGCAGAAAAATATAAAGATTTTTGGGGTGTAAATAATATTGAAATAAGAAAGATATATCCGACAAACAATGGAAAAGAATGCAACGCGGGAACTTATCCGAATTGTGACATAATAAAAATAGAAAAAGGAATAATAACTTCGGAATATTCAAATTTCGTCTCTCTTTGCAGAAAGGAATCCGATGGAAGCAAGAGTTACGATAAATGTGAAATTGCGAAATTAACGGTGAGTTATGATGGTT
>CAYINP010000039.1:0-5547 GCA_964364785.1 Candidatus Woesearchaeota archaeon
TTTTTTAAGTCAAATTGTTTCATAAAAAAGAAAAAAGACAGAATTATTTAAAGGTTTATTTTTTGGAATAAAGCATTTGTTGTACCCTAGTTAAAGGTCCAGCTATATAAGGAACAATACTAACAGTTTTTCCCACATCAGGATAACCGTATTTAGCGAGGGCATATCCCGCAATTTCCCAAACTACAATGCCTGCTAAGGAGATTACTCCAGCGGCGGCAATGCGTTCTAGACGTTCATTTTTTTGGGGTTGTCATTTTTTAGCCTCAAGAATTTTAACGAGATAGTCATCAAAATGTTCCTGAGCTATTTCAATAAGAGAATCATTAGATTGCTTTTGGGATTGTTCAATCTCATTGAGAAGAGCATCTTGATAATCACTTTTATGATTGATGCGATAAATTATTTTCCCTCTACCTTCTTCATTAAGGATTCTTGAAGAAAATACTTCTAATTCACATATCCCCGAATGTTTTTCTTCCGCAAAGTAATCCTCTATTGCTCTGTTTGGTTTTGTAACATAAAGTCTAAGTCTTCCAAGATTATACTTATTGCTAAACTCCACACGATTGCCATCAATTATCCCGCTAAAATAATATCTTTCACATTCTTGTTTAGAGGAACATCCTCCAAAAACCAAGGTTCCAACTAAAGTAATGCTTGTTATTATCTTTCCTACTAAATTTTTATTTGTCATTTTTTCCTTTTGCTCCATATCTTTCTCTGTAAATCGGCCTTAGCGTTTCTTCTCCGAAAATACAAATCGGTATGCCTGCCATAACGGTTACGTAAAGATTTTCAAGTAACGGACGATAATAATTAGGGTCATTATTGGCGTAAATCCCGTGAGCAATAGTGCCAGCAATTCCAATCGTTCCAAGCACAGAAACTCCAGCACCACCTAAAGTTGCAACTAGGGCAACTTTTTCGAGCAAAGATTTTTTAATTTTTCCAGTTTCCTGCTGATTTTCATTTGTCATACTCTCCCTGCAAAATATAATTATTTAACATTTTCCCCTAAAAAAGTAAATAATTTGGCAAAGTTATATATAGACATATTCATTATTTAAAATATGGATTTGGACAAAACAAACAAAATCTTGTTTGAGCATTTGCTTGCTTACGCAAGATTTTCAATAAAAGATTTAGCGAAAGTTTTGAAAGTTTCAAAAGCAACCGTAATAAAAAGAATAAAATTTCTTGAAGAAAACGGCTACATTTCAAGATACGATGCAATCATCAACTGGCAAAAATTGCCTTTTATCAAAAAAACTTATTTTGTCAAGATTGACAAGAACCATGAAGAATTTGAAAAACTTATGATTTCGCAAAAACCAGTTTTCTCAATTCTTTCCTTGAACGGTTTGTACAACTATTATGTCTGGTGTTTTTTCAAAACAAAGAAACAGCAAAAAGAATTTGAAAAATCGCTTAAGAATTTTAAATATAAAGATTTTGAAATAAAAGAACTTGTTTTGCCGAAAGTTACTTTCTTTGATGTGCCAATAAAAATTCCTTTGCCGAAAGTTAAAAATTCTGAGATAAAAATGGACAAAATAGACATCGCAATAATAAAACAAATGGCTCAGGGACATGGAAGAGATTCCCTTTATGAGATAAGCGAGGAATTGAATCTACCTTACGACTCTGTAAATTATCACGGGAAAAAAATTCTAAATTCAGATTATTTTTCAGGGATAATTGCGCAACCCGGAACAAACAAGTTTACAATTCAAGTTACATGTCTTGTTGTTCAATGCTCCGACAAAAAATCATCAGAAGAACTATATAAAAAAGTGCAAAAAATTCAGCACGTGCAATCTGCCACCATGTGCACGGAAAATAAAGTCATAATTCACTTTCTAAGCCAAACGCATATTGAATATCGTGAAACGCTGTCAAAAATATTAGAAGTCATACCGCGAGAAAAAATAAAAGATGTTTTGATTTCTCATTGGGATAAAATAATTTTGAACAACAGATATCCTCTGGAATATTTCTTGGAAGGATAAAATTATATCATATGTTTTTTAATGATTTCTATTGCTTCCTTTCCTGAAATTTTCCCCTTAAATTCCTGCATAACCAAACCCATATAAGCGTTTTCAGAAAGTCCGGGTTTTCCTTTTATTATTTTCAAAATCTTCTCCTCAACATTTTCCAAATCTTCCTTTTCTATTTTTATTGCATTCATTGGGGAAACACCGCCGGTAATTTTTTCAAAAACGTGTTTCACATCTGTTTCAGAAATTTTCTTTTCTTTCAAAGCCTTGACAACAATAGTAAAATTTTCTTTGCTGAAAATTTCCTCAATTTTCCTTTCAGATAGTTTTTCTTTGCTTGAAATTTCTCTTGGATAAACCAGAATAATTTTTGCAATCAATTTTGGATTGTTCAAAATTTTCAAAAGTTCCTTGAATTCCTCGATTTTGTCCTCGGAAAAAAGCATTTTTATCATGTCAAGATTCAATCCAAGTTTCTTCAATTCCTCCTCAGATTCTTCAATCAATTTAGGCAAATCTTTCTTCACTTCATTTATCAAGTCCCGGGAAATTTTCAAAAGAGGCAAATCTGTTTCAGGATACATTCTCGCTGCTCCGGGCATCGGCCTCAAAAATTCACTTTCTCCGTTGGGCAAAACTTTTCTAACTTCTGAAATTATTTTCTTTTTTTCATCAATCAATTTCAATTGCCTCTTTGCTTCTGCTTCAATGGATTTTTCAATGAGTTCCGGTTTCTGAACTCCCTTCAATTCAACTCTCGCGCCTTTTTTCACAGAAACGTTAACATCCTGTCTTATTGTTCCCAAACCTCGACGAACATTGCAGCTTCTAAGAATTTTTCCAATCTGCAAAGCAACTTCTTTTGCTTGTTCAGGATTTTTTATATCCGGAGCAGTTGCAATTTCAACCAATGGAATTCCCAATCTGTCAAGACGATAAAAAACCTGTTTCTCTGTGGAACCTAAAATCCTCGCAGAATCTTCTTCAAGGCAAATTGAATCAATCCCAACTTTTCCATATTTTGTTTCAATAAATCCGTCGCGCGCAATTTGAACAGTCCTTTGAAATCCCGAAGTATTTGAACCATCAGCAACAGTTTTTCTCATTATTTGGACGATTGAAAAAATTTTCATATTAAGCAAAACAGAAAGTTGAAGAGCAATTTTCAAAGCCTCGGAATTTATTTGGTGTGGCGGTTCCTCGTCGATTTCAACAAGACAAGTTGTTTTGTATCCTTCATAAACAAATTCTTTTTTCAAGGAAACTTGATGCGCAACAGCCGCGTCGATTTCTCCAGTTTCTCCTGCAACCGCGTGCAATCTTCTCTTAACAATAAAGTCTGGATTATCTTGCCTCAAAACCGACGGACAAGAACAAAATAATTTTTCCGTGTTCAACTGCTGGTGAATTTCCAAGCCAACTTTCAAACCAAGTTTGTTATAGTCAAGTTCCGACATCAAAGAAAAAAAGAAAAGAATTATTTAAAGTTAATCTAACAATATCTTCCCTTCAAATTAAAATCCAAATTATATTTACTGCAAAATTTTTTCAAAGATTCTCTTAATTCATCCTGCCCAATGTCTCCAGAAATTCTTAACGATTCGGCGTGCTTGTGTCCATTCTTTTTATTTATTGAAACAACAACTCCGCCATCTCTTGTTTGTTTTCTGATTCCTCTCAGCTTTTTAGCAATAGTCCCAACCATTCCAGGGTCAGCAACATTTGTCAACTCAACATCATACATTCTTTTCTTCTTCAGTTCATCTTCAAGCTCTTTCGCGGACATAAGAACTCCTTCAGCAACAAAATCATAAAATTGTTTTTCTGATTCGGAAGGGGGATAAAGACTAGTTTTACGATGAAGTCTTTCATTAAAAACTTTTTTCAATCTCCCAACATATTCGTTTCTATTTCCAGACAGAATAAGTGCAGGGGGATAATTTCTCTCTTGAAGGCAAAAATTTTGCAGCAACCTCGCAACCCTTCCATTGCCGTCGTGATAAGGATGTATTCTGACAAGCTCAAGATGAGCCTGAGATGCTCTTATTACAGGATGTTCTTTAGTAGTTTTCAAAAAATTAATTAAATCATCAACTTCAAAAATAATTTTCTCTGATTCTGTTCCATAAAAATCCCCGAATCCAACAAGAGAATTTCTAAAATTAGAAATGGGATTTTTCTCCGACTCAATCATGTGTCCGAGTGCAGCCAAAGAATAATTAGATATTCCTTCTCTGGCTAGAAAATTTCCGGCATAATCCAATCTTTCCAAAAATGATTCTCTTTCTTTTTTGCTTATTTTTTTCTCGTCAGTTGCAAGTTCAATATCCAAAGAATGTTTTGCAGCCTCTTCTCTAAGCGCATGATACTTTTCCCTGGAAACACAACCAGAATATTCTGGATGGGTGTTTACTCTGGAAATAATTTGATCTATTTCCGAAATTGTTTTATTTAACATAAGTTTTCAACAGGATTCTTCCTTAAAAACCTTACTACCTGTTACCCCTAATTAGTTGTATCAAATTCCAATCTACCATTGAGTTCCCCAGCAAAATTCATAAGCATTAGTTCTTTGACTTTTTCCTTGTCTTTCGTCTTTGCTAAAACCCATCCAAGTTTCACAAAAGCAGTTTCTGAAAGCATGTCTTCCAAGAAAATCGCGCCGGCTGCTTGAAGCTCGCGCGCATTTGAATAAACCCAAGGGTCAACTCTCCCATAAATTGTCTGACTGGTAATGCAAACTGTAATTCCTTTTCCTTGAATTTCCTTTATTTTTTTAATCCACGAATTTCTTCCATTTGAGGAAACGTGCCCCAATCCAGACGCTTCAATAACAATTCCCTTATATTTTTTCTTCGCATAAAAATCCAATAAATCATGATTTTGTCCAGGATAAAATTTTATCAAAGCAATTTTCTCCTCAACCTTTGAATCCAATTTGACTTTTCCTTTTGTTCTCTTTTTATAATGCGAAATAATTTCAATTCTATCTGGATAAATTCTAGCAAAAGGTTTTGAATTTACAATCTTAAAAGCGTCTCTCGCCGAAGAATGCATTTTTCTTGTTTTAGTTCCGGGCATCGCGTAGCAAAAATTATCCTCGGTTGTTGCGTGTCCGACAATCATAACTTCTGCAATATCGCTTATTGCTGCAAGTGCTGCGCATCGCAAATTTAAATTAGCGTCGGAAGATGCTCTATCGGAACTTCTCTGTGAATATGTAAGCACGACAGATTTCGTTAAATTTTTCAAAAAGAAACTCAAAGCTGCGGAAGTATAATGCAAAAAATCAGTTCCGTGAGTCACAATTATCCCTTTTATGTTTTCATCGTTCAATAATCTTTCAGCAGTTTTCGCAATTTTCTGCCAATCTTTGAAATCCATATCTTCCGAAGATTTCATAAAAGGAATTTCAATCTTTGCAACATTTACAATCTCAAAAAGTTCTGGATAATATTTGAAAAATTCTTCCGGTTTCGTTAAAGGATGAACTCCACCGGTTTTCGCGTCGTATCTTGACGCAATCGTTCCTCCAGTAATAATA
>CAYINP010000040.1:0-2554 GCA_964364785.1 Candidatus Woesearchaeota archaeon
TATAAACCATTATTACTGCGGAATGACATCACAAAATGACAAACAAGATATTCGCATTGTTCGCATTGAGCGTTTTCGTTTTCGCATTCTTAGTCGCTGGAGTAAGTGCTGTTACACTTTCAACATGGGATTTAACAGCTAATTTGTCTGGTACTTCAGTTGGAACAGTTACAGATTTGACAGGAACAGGAGTTACAGGATTGGTTCCTACTACTAATGGAGTATCTGCTGCTGGTTGGAGCTCTGCAACACCAATTTCAACAGAATATCTTGAGGTCACTCTTACTGGTGTTGATGCAGTTATAACCTCTATTAAGTTTAATACTCTTACTGACGACGCTGATGCAAGCATGGGTTTCGATATAAATTGGTCCAAAGACGGTTTTGTTACATCAACTAATATTCTATCCACAACAACAGATAATACTGCTCCAAATCCAAGTACTATTTCAAGTCTTAATGTTCCTTTGAAAAGTTCTGAAATTTTAACTTTAAGAATATTCGCATATGGTGCCAGTAGTATTCTAAATGATGTCTTCAATGTTGCTAATTTGGAAATTTTAGGAGACATTGTTCCATCAGAAGTAGTTGAGTGTATAGTAACAGAAACCACAGATGGTGCGGTAGGGGTTGTAGATACAGCAGATATTGATTTGTCTGTTGATGATGGATTTGGAGAAGATGAAGACACCCTCTATCCATTTGATAAGCTCTCTGTGGAATCAAACATAGATTACAATGGAAACACTGACGATGAGCTAAATGACATTGAACTTGCTTGGGGATTGTTCAACAGAGAAACAGGAAAATGGTACATTGATGACAAAGAAGATGTTTCAGATTTGGAAGATGGAGATGATGCTGATGTTTTGGTACAGTTTGCTCTAGATGAAGATGTAGATAAGTTTGATGGAGGAGATTGGGTATTCTATATGATATTTACTGGTGTAGAAAGTGTCGATTTAACCGGAGATGAACACGATACTTGCGTTTATGAAAGTTTGGATGTAAAAGTAGAAACTGAAAAG
Source organism: Candidatus Woesearchaeota archaeon (assembly GCA_964364785.1). GTDB lineage: Archaea > Nanobdellota > Nanobdellia > Pacearchaeales > GW2011-AR1 > JACQLK01. Next base: position 1,029 of record CAYINP010000040.1, read on the forward strand.
GCTCTAGTCCTTGGAAATATAAATGCACCTGAGGAAGTTGTCCAGTGTTCAGCGGAAGTTCTTGTAACTGCCGATATCTGGAACATTGGAAGTAAGGAACTTAAAGACAACTCAATTATTGTTGACAGTTCTGCTCTTGGAATAAACAACCAAAAAATTGAAGTCGGAGATTTAAAAGGTTTCAAGAGTTCAGACTTTGACTTTACATTCACAGTTCCAAAGAACATAGAAGAGAACTCATATAATCTATTTATTGAACTTCAAGACGATGACGGAAATGTGTTTGAAGTTAATAATGAGGAAACAACTTACACAATTCCTATAAAAGTTTCAGGCAACTGCGGAAGCGTTTCAACGGGAACTGCAACAGTTTCAGCCAACTTGGTTTCAGGCGGAAAAGCAGGACAGCCTCTTACAGTTAAAGCAACAATAACAAACTCAGGAAGCAAAGTTGCAAACTACACAGTTAATGCGGCAGGCTTTGGCTCATGGGCAAGCGGAGCAACATTGAGCGAAACCACATTTTTATTGAACGCAGGACAATCAAAAGATGTTACAATAACACTTGCTACAAAAACTGGAATCTCAGGAGAACAAACATTCAACGTTGAAGTTGTCTCAGGAAACCAGCTTGCAATGACTCAACCAGTTGCTGTTGTTCTTGAATCTGCAGGATTCCTTTCAGGAATAACCGGCGGAGCAGTCGGGGGAAACGGAACAATATGGCTTATCGGATTGGTTAATGTTATCTTAGTGCTTGCAATCATAATGGTTGCTGTAAGATTCTTCAGGAAGTAAAACTTCCTTTTTTGTTTTTTTATTTAATTGATTATTAATCTTATTTTTTTTTGAGCAATTTTGTTCCCACCCTACTCGCGCCCCGATTTTATATTGATATAAATAATAGCCAAAATCAAAGCGCTCGCCCACCCTTTAGAATCAATGTTAATGATAAAACCCCATTTATCAGATAAATCTACGATAAATTCTTTCACATTAATATTTTCCTGCTGGCGAAAATCCTGCCGAAGGCGGATTTGAGCATATAACTATTTCGCGAGCGCCTTCGGCGCGAGCGTTTCATCTTCCAACAATTCTTCTATAAATCTTATTCCCAAACTTTTTTTCTTTCTCTAAATTTATAACGAATAATCCAATTGAATATCCTAAAATCGCACCGGCAATCACATCGCTAAGAAAATGCACGCCGAAATAAACTCTTGAAAATGCGACAAGCACAGAAAAAATTATCCAGACATATTTTAATCTTTTAAATTCCATAATTAAAATTGGAATTGCGCAAAAAACAAGCATTGATTGAAACGAGGGAAAAGAATAATTCCAAACGTTGAAACTTTCTTTAATTAAAACAGGCAAAGTTTCAACGATTCCCGTTTCAAAAGGACGCATTCTTTGAACAGAAATCTTCAATAAAAATCCAACAACTACCGATAAAAACAAAGTCAGCCATAATGGAAAAATCCATCGCCTTTTGTTTTCATTGAATAAAAAGAGGCTTGTAAGAA
>CAYINP010000040.1:2654-3729 GCA_964364785.1 Candidatus Woesearchaeota archaeon
AATGGAAAAATCCATCGCCTTTTGTTTTCATTGAATAAAAAGAGGCTTGTAAGAAAGAAGAAAACAATTATTTCCGAACTCAAGAAAGTCAAGCCAAGAAAAAAATCATTAAGAAAATTATTTCTTATTAAAGAAATTCCTTGGACAATTTGTGAATCAAAATAAAAACTGATAAAAACAGAAAGTATTGAAACAGAAAATAAAATAACGCCCTTTTTCTTTATCATTTAAATTTGAGAGAGTCAAACTATTTAAATAGATTTTCATATTTTATAAGATGAAGAAAACTCACAAGCAATCGGCGGATATTTTTCTAAGATATTTAATATTAGTTCTTGTGGCTGTCCCGAGCCTTTGGATTTTCTATTTAATTTTCACGCCATTGACAGTTTATCCGACTTATTTGATTTTGAATCTTTTTTTTGATGCAATACTTTTTACAAATTCATTACTTCCTTACGAGAATCTTTTGCTTTATTACTCTCCTTTTTTGGACTCATTTTTGAGTTCAATATTTATTAAAAGCGGAAGCGTTATAGTAATAAACAGCGAAATTCCTATTGAGATAATAAAAGCTTGCATCGCCGGCTCGGCTTATTACCTTTTGCTTGTTCTGAATTTATCGACGCCGAATATTAATTTCCAAAAAAGAACTAAGATGATTTTCATCGCTTTCTCTGTTCTTCTTATAATGAATGTTCTAAGGATAGTTTTTCTGAGCGCGATTTTCCTTGAAGGATTGCCATTTTTTGTTCTCGCGCATCAATTTTTCTGGTATTTCTTGAGCACGGTTTTCGTCGTGGCAATATGGTTCTCCGAAGTAAAATTATTCAAGATAAAAGAAATGCCTTTCTATTCAGATTTTAAATTTTTGCATAAATATTCTTTCCTAAGAAAATAAGATGGAAATTATTCTGATAGATTTCGTGCTGCACTTCGACAAATATTTGGAGACAATACTTCAAAATTACGGAATTTTAACTTATCTTGTTTTGTTCATAATAATCTTTATGGAAACGGGATTGGTTTTTACTCCTCTGCTTCCAGGAGATTCCCTGCTTTTCGTTGCTGGAAC
>CAYINP010000040.1:3829-5446 GCA_964364785.1 Candidatus Woesearchaeota archaeon
TTCGCGCCATTCGTTGCAGGTTTGGGAAAAATGGAGTACAAAAAATTCTTTTTGTTCAATACAATCGGCGGAATTTTATGGGTTGCAATATTCCTATATGCGGGATTCTTCTTTGGAGGAATAGAACTTATAGAAAAAAATCTGACTTATGTAATATTTGGAATTATTTTTATTTCTCTGATTCCGATATTTTGGGAATTTTTGAAGAAGAAATAGACGTTAATGTAAAACCGCGTTCGTAAATTATTAACATATTGAGAAAATTGTTTTTATGCTAAAACTCTTTTTTTAGCGAAGAAATCTGGTGGAGCGAGTGTTTTTGATTTTGACTAATTTTACATTTATAACAAAATCAGGGACACGAGAAGATTTCGTAGCAGCATAAATTCGCGAGCCGAAGGCGAGCGTTTCTTAAAAGAAAATAATTAAGTCAATTTCTCAACTTTTGCAAGCGTTTCAACCATAAATTTTTCCGTTACTTTCAGAACATCGCAATTTGAAACGCTCAATTGATAGCACGAAGGCCCGTATTGTTCAATTCTGCTTTCATTAGCTTCAACCAAATTTAAGAACATATAAGTTCCGTTTTGGTTGCACGTTGCATTCTGGTCTTTGATTACTTGCGTTCCAATAATTTGGTATAAATTCGCAATATTTGCAATGGAAATTATTCCGTCACCGTTGCATTTCAACGAATCTGTTGCATTCACAACCATAAACGGTTTAAGATTCAGATTGCCGTCAAAGTTTATTTTCTCCAATTCTCTTGGATCATTTCTAAGATAAAAATTATAATCTGTTTCAATTCCTTGATATAAAACTGGAATGCTCGTCCTGTAAGGTGCAATTTCTTTTACAACTTCAAAAGTAATCCCTTTGTATTCAAAATCATTGTTGCTCATAAAAAACCATCCGATTAAAAACGAGGCGCTTAAAAGAACAATTGTGATAAATATATTTCTTAATGTTTTATTTTCGTTTGCAACCTGCATTTGAGAAGGTATTTCATTTAATATTTCAGTATTTTTTGTCTCAATAATCTCTTCTCTTCCATTTTTGTCAACTTCAAAGATTTCAACAGATTCTTCCTTTTCAGAGTGAGCTTGCAAATCATCAAAATCCTTTTCTTTATTCTCTTTTTTTCGTCGAGGCATTTATAAACTTAGAACTCTGGCTTTTTAACGTTTATTATTCTTAATAGGTTATTTCCAAAATCTTGAATAAAAATTCGTCGCTGATTTTAACCAAATCTTCGTTCTTCCCTTCGATATAAACACAGTTTTCTTTTTGTGTTATTCTGCTTTCATTTCCATTTTTTATTATGATAGTATTCTGCGCGCAATTTTCCTTTTCTATTTCTATTATTCCATTTGTAAATTGCGCGAGATTCGCTCTTATTTCAGAACCTGCAATTGAGTTGTTTGAAACCAAATAAAGGATTTTTTCCTTATAATTTTCAATTGGATTTACAAGCGAATTTATTCTTGATACTTCATTTGGATTATAACTGAAAATAAAAGTATCTTCCTCAATGTCTAAAATCCAATATCCATTTTGCTCTGAAAATTCAAATCCATTGTAATTGCTAGTGCTTGTTGTTTTCGCAATGGCATCTTC
>CAYINP010000041.1:0-5439 GCA_964364785.1 Candidatus Woesearchaeota archaeon
AACTCCACCGGTTTTCGCGTCGTATCTTGACGCAATCGTTCCTCCAGTAATAATAACTCCAATATTTGGTTTCTCTGGAGATTTTTTTATTTCAAGATTCTTTTCTTCAGATTTCACTCTTCGCAGAAATTTTATTTTCAAAATATCTTTCTTGTTGAATCCGACATTGTATCCTGAGCCAAGTTTCAAAAGAACGATCCCTTTTTCATTTTCAGGAACTTCCAAAAGGGTGCCTTCATAAATTATTTTCGAAAGATGAATCTCAACATAATCGCCAACTTCTGGTTTCCTGTCTGACATAGTCAAAACAAATCAGGAGAGTATAAAAATATAATTATATGTTAAAGACGATAAAAATTTATAAATGAAAATAGCAGATAAAAAATATGAGTTTGAAGAAAGTTATTGGAATTTCTGCAGGAGTTATCGCCGCGAGTTTAATCGGACTATATGCAATCAATGAAACTTCAGAGAATATTGAAGCTAAAAGAAGACAAGAAAGAGTAAAAGAAGTTTTAGAAAGCCGCGAATCATTGGGAACTAGAAGAGTTGTAAGGGGAGATACTTACTGGGCATACACCAATTTTATAGGAAAACATCCGTGTCTTAAGGGTGTGGGAACCGATGAAATTATAAAATATTTAAAAAGAATAAATAATGAGAAGGGGCTTGTTGCTGGAGAAGACATGGTCGTTCCAATTTATGGATTAAAATGCAGGAAGTTGGATAATCTTTATCCTCAAAAATAACAAATAATTTAATAAATCACCCTGACATTTTTTCTTAATGGTAAAAATAGGTTTAGAAATTCATGGATATCTTAACACAAATGAAAAACTATTCTGCCGTTGCAAATCAGAGCACGGAGCAAAATTATCAAAACCAAATGCAAATATTTGTCCTGTTTGTACTGGACAACCTGGAGCAAAGCCAATGCTCCCAAATAAGACGGCGATAAATCAAGTAATTCAAATTTCTCTTATTTTAGGATGCAAAATAAATCCTCAATTCTCTTGGAGAAGAAAACATTATGATTGGCCTGATTTGCCGAAAGGTTTTCAGTCAACAATCTCTGGAACCTACGCAATTCCAATTTCTGAAAAAGGAAAATTTCTTGGGATAGGAATAACTGAAACACATCTTGAAGAAGACCCGGCAGCTTGGAATCCAACAACTGGAGAAGTTGATTACAATCGTTCCGGAAGTCCATTGATTGAAATTGTAACAGAGCCTGATTTCACAAATTCCGATGAAGTTATTTCTTGGCTTAAATCTCTTATAACAACGTTGGATTACATAAAAGCAATTGACAAAAATTCCGGGATAAAAATTGATGTAAATGTTTCTCTTCCAGAATTTAAAACAGAAAGGGCAGAAATAAAGAATATTAACAGTTTGAGTTCCGTAAAATCTGCAATAGAATATGAAATTGAAAGGCAAAAAAGAGAAAAGCCGAAAACAAAGGAAACTCGAACTTACGATGACAGCAAAGGAATAACAATAAAAATGCGTGACAAAGAAGGAGCAGAAGATTACAGATTTATTTCAGAGCCGGATTTGCCTGTTATGAAAATTTTGGATTCCAGGATTGCGCAGATAAAATCCACGATTCCTGAAACGCCGCACGAAAAATTGCAGAAGCTCGTAAAGAAACATAAGATAGAAAAAAAATACGCTGAAGTCTTGACAAAAAAACTGGAGATTGTTGAATTTTTTGAAAAAATAGTTGGAAAAGTAAATCCCATACTAGCAACACACTGGGTTGCGGGAGAATTATTAAGAGTCTTGAATTATGCGAAAAAAGAACTTGAAGAAGTTGATATAAAGTCTGAGCATTTCATTGAACTCTTGCAAATGATTGAGAAAAATATGGTTACTGCTTTGAAGGCAAAAGAAATTCTCAACAATTTTATTCCAAAATCATTTTCCCCAAGAAAAGAAATCTCAAAGCACACAACTATTGATTCGGAAAAAGAAATTGACAAAATAATTTCTTCCGTTCTAAAAAACAATTCAAAAGCTGTTTCCGATTTTAAATCTGGAAAGCCGGAAGCGTTGAATTTCCTCCTTGGACAAGTTATGAAACAATCAAACAAAAGAATTGATTCAAATACTGCGAAAGAAATTTTGAAAGAAAAATTGAACTAATCATAAAAAATTGTGCAGCAATTCAAAAACTATTCCTGCAATCGCCAAAGCCGACAAAATCAAAAACACAAGCCAGTTTGAAGGAACTGAAAATTCCGGTTTTCTGTTTCCTTTCTTCTTTGATTTCATATGAATTAGCATTATCATTATAAGAGTCAATCCTCCTGAAATAACTCCGCCAATCCCTATTATCTTCGCAAAATCGGCCAGATTGAAAAATGAAACTATAAGATACAAAAACAATGGAATTAGTGAAACGAAAGTAAAAACGTGCGGATTTTTCTTCAAGTCGTAAACAAAAATATCGAGCAGTGAAAAACTCAAAACAAAATAAGCCGCCATCATCGTGAAAATCCCGAGAACAGGAATAAATCCGTCGGAAGTCAAAGTCGCAACTTGATTTACATCTTTTCCAAAAGTTCCCAGAAAAGTCAGGCTAAAAATAAAATACAATGCTATCGGAAGAAGTGAACCAAGAATTATCGCCTTCTTGAACTTCTTTTCTTTTTTCATTATTTCAAGTCGCATCTCTGGAACCGCAGAAAATCCAAGCAAAGCAAAAAGCACAACTCCAATCGGAAGGAAAAAACTATTGTAATCAGTATAAGTCAGATTCGCTGTGTTTATGTCTCCAAAGAAATAAAAGAACATAAAAAGAATTATCGCAGTGATTAAAAGAATTCCGCGAGATTCGACTTTCTTCAAACCTTCCAAGCCATCGCGCATAAAAAGAGTCATCACAAACCAAAATCCAACGGCAAAATAAACGCTTGAATCTAAATTCCCAAAGAACAGCATCGAGAAACTCTGTCCTTCTCCAATCATATAGGCAAGCAGCGCCGCGTAAATTCCAAAAATTTTTATGAAGAGTGTTATCTTTTTCCCGTTTTTTCCAAGATAAATTCCTGCATATCCTGGAAGCTGATGGAGTTGTTTTGTTCTCAATGAAATTTCTCCAAGACACAAATTAATGTAAAGCATAAGCAATCCAAGAAACACAAGCCAAAAAATACCGACGGCAAATCCCGATTTTGAAAATACGTAAGGCAATCCCAAAATCCCCGCACCGATGATTGCTCCGCTAAGCGTCAAAGTTGTTGCCCAAAATTTTTTGTCAAACATAAATCACCTTTTAGTAAAATAAATTGAAAGTATAAAAATGTTTCAAACGAGCTCAGGAGGAATCGAACCTCCATCGTCGGGGCCGAAACCCGACATTCTGTCCATTAAACTATGAGCCCTTTTTGATTTAAATAAACCCTGACTTATTTAATTTTCGTTTCAGAAAAAATTAAAATCTAAATTGCACAAAATCTGTTTGCGCATTAATATAGATTTTTCGGGAGGGTGGGTGGGAATAAAACAAAAATCAGTTTTTTCCAAACTTCTTCCGATAAAGCTCAATCCCTTTCTTTATCGATTTGTGCGCTTCTTCCTTTCCCTTTATTCCCGTAACCTTTACTTCTTTCTGTTCAAGTTCTTTGTAAGTTTCAAAAAAATGTTTCAATTCTTCAAGAAAATGCGGAGACAAATCCGTTATTGAATTTACTTTTTTGTACCTAGGATCCTTGTCATAAACCGCAATAATTTTATCGTCGGATTCTCCTTGGTCTTGCATATGCAAAACTCCAATGACTTTCGCCGAAACCAAAGTTCCAGGATAAATCGGCTCTCCAGTAATAATAATTATATCCAAAGGGTCTCCATCTTCCCAGTGCGTTTGCGGAATGAATCCGTAATCTCCGGGATAATGCATTGCCGAAAACAAAAACCTGTCAAGTTTTATCAAACCAGTTTCCTTGTCCAGTTCATATTTTATTTTTGAACCTTTTGGAATTTCTATAATTGCATTTACGATTTCCGGCGCGTTCTTTCCTGGACTTACGTCGTGCAAAGGATTTGTCATCAAAACAGTGATATCAATAGATTTATAAAATTTTTTACTCTCTATCTAAAATGCCTCTTCAGCGACATCACAAGATTCTTATCGGAAGTTTCTCCACGATTGTAATAATTTTTATGATTTCAACAAGCGTTTTTCTTTACCTGCTTTTCGTTAAAACAAACGTAAATTACGCAACGCTGAACCAGAAAATCAACGGCATCGAAAAAGACACAAATTCAAAAATAACGGGCTTATCTGAAGGACTTATTGAAACAAAGAATTTAATCGGTTCAGAGCTTGGTTCCTTAAACAAAGAGCTTGATTTGCTTAAAGCTTCTGCAGGCGAGGATTTCTCTGGAATAATTGAATCTTCGATTTCGTCTGTCGTCACAATAAGGACAAATTCAGGGCAAGGAACAGGATTCATAATTAATTCCGGGGGTTACATTGTAACAAACGCTCACGTTCTCTCAGATTCAAATGGAAATTTAGCTTCCGGAATTCAAGCAATAACTTCAGATGGAAATGCGCGAACCGCGGAATTTATAGGTTACGATGGAAATTTAGATATTGCTGTTCTAAAAATCTCCGGAACTTGGAATGCGCTTGAATTTGACGATTCAAATGATGTTCAAGTAGGAGAAAAGGTAATCGCAATTGGAAATCCTCTTGGATTGCAATTCTCTGTCTCCCAAGGAATTGTTTCAGCAGTTCATAGAACAGGAAGCAACGGACTTGAAGTATACATCCAAACCGACGCCGCATTAAACCCTGGAAATTCCGGAGGTCCCTTGATTAACACCAACGGAAAAGTAATAGGAATAAATAATTTCAAAATCGGTGGCGGAGAAAATTTGGGTTTCGCTTTGGAATCAAATTACATAATTGAAACTGTTAACAAAATTTCTCAAGAAGAATTACAACAGGAGCTGATAAATTAAAATGGCGAAAGAAAACAAACAAGGAATCACAACAAAAAAATCAGGGGATTTGTCTGATTGGTATTCTGAAGTCGTGCAAAAAGCAGAACTCGCAGATTATTCTCCAGTAAAGGGTTTTATGATTATCCGCCCGAACGCTTATTCAATTTGGGAAAAGATACAAAACAACTTTGACGCTTATTTGAAAAGCAAAAACATTAGAAATGCATATTTCCCATTGCTGATTCCAGAATCTTTTTTCAAAAGAGAAGCAGAACACGCAAAGGGTTTTGCTCCTGAATTGGCGTGGGTGGAAAGAAATTCTAGCGCAGAAGAAGATTCTGAAAGGCTTGCAATTCGCCCAACATCTGAAACAATAATTTACGATTCTTATTCAAAATGGATTAGAAGCTGGAGAGATTTGCCGTTAAAAATAAATCAATGGTGCAATGTTCTTCGCTGGGAAGTTAAGCAAACGCGTCCTTT
>CAYINP010000042.1:0-5410 GCA_964364785.1 Candidatus Woesearchaeota archaeon
CTATAAAAAATCCTATAATTGCAGAAAAAATCGCAACGGACAAAACTCCGACTTTCCGCACGAGAACCTCTTGCATTTCAATATCAGAATCCATTTGAGATAAAAGGAAGGGGAGTTTAAAAGATTTTTGGAAAGTTAAGCATATGAAGAAATAAGAGTTTTTTAAAATAAATTATCTAACCATAAACTCCGTCTTGAACTGGACTGCCTAAGCCGAATCTAACTAAAGTATGATATCCAGACCCTACATCTAAATTTTTATCCTTTGAAACATCTAACTCATCAACTCCAAAATAAGAAAGCCTTTCCCCAATCAGCAAATTGTTTAAAGAATTAAAATCATTGGAACCAATCTCTTTCTTAGCATGTAATTCAAAAGAATCCTCACAATTATCGCCCCTCAAAACAGTGAATATGACTGCTTTTTTATCACACCTAGAATGTTCAATTTTTCTAACCAGACCAGCACCCTTGTCGGATACTTTTCTTGTTAGTGTAAAATATTCAGTCCTCTCTACATTTGAATTAGGCATTCCTTCATGTCTTCTAAATAATTGCCCCATCAAAAAATAAACATCTTTTTGTTTTTGGATATCTGTCATAAAAAATCCATTAAAATCTCATTTATAAACATTGTGAAAAAAATCCTTATTTTATAAAATATACTTCACATTAGCTATATTCCAAATTTCCAATTAACAAATAAAAAATAAAAGAGAAAAAATAAAAAAATAAAATAAAAGTTGTTGCCTTGGCACCGACGAATAGGAGTCGTAAGAACCTTGGTTCTTATCTCCAGAATTCAATGCCCAAATCGGACATCTCTTTTGTTCCAGCAGTAGCGTGTTCATCAGGTGTTTTTCCAAGAACGTAAGGTGATTTGACTCCAGTCATAATTGTTATAACTCTGACTTTTCCAACAAATTCTTTGTTGATTCTCGCGCCTATTATTACATTAGCTTCATTGCTCAAATTCTCCGAAACTGTTCTGCCAATGACGTCAAATTCGTGCAATTGCAAATCAGGTCCGCAAGTTATGTGAATCAATGCTCCTGTTGCTCCTCTGTAATCTACATCAAGTAAAGGATGTGTCAATGCTTGATTGACTGCTTCCATAACTCTGTTCTGCGTGTCAGCTTCTCCAATTCCGATAACTGCAACTCCTCCTCCAGCCATTATTGTCTTGACATCAGCATAGTCGAGGTTAATCAAACTTGGCAAAGTTATTGTTTCTACAATACCTTTAATCATCGTCGATACAAGTTCGTTTGCAACTGCAAATGCCTGCTCAATTGGAAGTTGTCCTGCAATGTCCACAAGTCTGTTGTTGTCAAGAACGATGCACGTGTCAGTAACATCTCTAAGTTCCTGCAAACCAAATTCAGCTTTGTCAACTCTCGCTCTCTCAGCTTCGAAAGGCATAGTAACGACTCCGATAACGATTGCTCCAGTTTCCTTTGCAATCTGCGCGACAACTGGCGCTGCTCCTGTTCCTGTTCCTCCGCCCATTCCAGCGATGACAAAAACCATGTCTGAGTTTGAAAGTGCTTTCTTCAATTCTGAAAGAGATTCTTTTGCAGCCTCTCTTCCTCTTTGAGCCAATCCTCCAGCTCCCAATCCTCTTGTTAATTCCTTACCAATGAGAATTCTTTCGTCGGCTTTCGTAACGCTCAAGTGCAATGCGTCGGTGTTTGCGGCATAAACTGTTGCTCCAGAAATTCCTTTGTTGTAAAGCCAGGTTACTGCGTTGCATCCGCATCCTCCAACACCAATAACTTTGATATTGGCTTTTCCTGCTCTAAGTTCGTCAAAATTAATGCTGTGTGTGTCCGTATTTTTTATTGCTTCTTTAGCAAAATCTAAAACCATATTTTATATTCCTCCTTTCAAATATTTCTAGTCTGAATAATTCAGCCCTATTTCTAAATTATAGATAACACTTTTTTAAATGTTTATATGATTCAATCTATATTAAAAAAATAAGATGTGTCATTGACAAGTGATGGGTTTTATTTCTTCAGATTATTTTATAAGATAAAATTATCGCAGATTTATTCCTTCTCCAAAATTTCAGAATTTATTCCCGCGTTTTTGCACTGCTTTACAAAATCTTCCGCATCTTCCTTCGTTCCAATTATGCTTCCATAGTGCATCGGGATAGCTAAAAACGGTTTTATTGTTTTCGCCGCTTCAAAAGCCTCGTCGGAATCCATAGTATATTTTCCACCGACGGGCAAAAGGGCAATAAATTTTTTATTTTGATTGCTATGTCCGGTAAGATTTTTCATTTCTTCAATAACATCAGTATCGCCAGCGTGATAAATAACAACATCATTTATTTTCACAACATAGCCTACCCAGCCTTCCTCTTTTGGATGAAAAGTTTTATCATTATTATACGCCCTTGTTGTGGATATCTTTATTTTCCCAAAATCAAATTCCATTTCTGGATGAACTATTTCCATTTTCACTGGAATATTTAATTTCATTATGGAACTCTGACAATCTGCAGGACAAAGAATTTTCGTTCCATCTTTTACAATTTTATTTATATCTGCAAAACTGCAGTGATCGTAATGGCTGTGTGTTATTAAAATAAAATCCGCTTTCTCAGAATTTTCAGAAACATTAAAAGGATCGATGTAAATATTATATGAATTCTTCACAAGAAATCCTGCGTGCCCAAGCCATTTTATTTCAATTTCGTTTATCTTCATTAAGTTAGAAAAAGAAAACGCTTTTTAAAGATTTTCAAAGGAAATTTTAATTGAGAAAGTTTCCTTTTCCTGAATTTATAAAGGAAGCATGAAAATTTATTTTCTTTTTCCGATTTTAAAGATTCTTAACTTTTTGAAGAATAAATTTAGCTCGTTCTTCAACTAACATTTTTGGAACAGAGATTATTTTATATCCAAATTCATCATAAGTTTTTGAAATTTCCTCGTGAATCACAAGTCTTTCTTCCTTGGATTCCACTCTCAAAGAATCGTTTTCATTATTGTCAAGAGATTCTAAAATAAATGCAGTTGATTTAAATTTATAAGCCCAAACCAAAAGTTCCTCGGGAACTCTCAACCCATAGTGTCTATAAAATGCAACGCTATCAGGAAATCCCCTATCAGAAAAAACTATCTGATTTCCTCCATCAGAGATTTTATAAAAATTCTCTTTCTGTCTCTCAAATATCGCGTCTTGAAACAATTTCTTCTCAATTTTTCCTATATCTTTTCCTTTGAATCTTAAATCATTCTCCGCAACTTCCCTTGCAGCTTCTGGAGCAACGTTATATCCCAAATGAAAAAGTTCCTCGACAAGTTTGGTTTTTCCAAATCCGGGTCCTCCGGAAATAAAATAAATCGGCATAACAAATCTCGGAGATTATTATTTTTAAAGATTTTTCTTTTTGAAATGTTTTTATATCATTAAAACATCATTAAATTATGAAAATTAAGGATGCATCATTTATTTTTATCATTGCAACGCTGACTATAATAATTCCGCTTGTTCTTTCTGCGATACCGGGCTATTTCAAGGCGTCCGATTCAGGCAATATCCTTGAATTTTGGCCGTCGCTTATTGTCTTTCTCCTTTTCAATATTATTTTTATAGGAATTCCTGCCGCGATTCATTGGATTTATGTAAAAGATTATTCCGCGATAAAAAATGTCTGGTTTTTCGCTTTGTTCGGAGGAATAACCGGGGCTTTGCTTGGAGAATTTGGAAATGTAATCATGATAATTCCCTACACAATTTTAATGTTAATCTACGCGTTTTTTTATAAAAAATTTGTTTGGTGGAAAGTTGCTTCAACAGCATATTTGGCGGGAATCATAATAGAAAATGGAATAAATCGGGCTCCATTGCAAGTTACAACATTAGCATGGATTGCTTTTTTTATATATCCTTATTTTGTGACAAAAATTTGGGAAAATAGGAAAAAGATTTCCATGATTTCAATATTAAAAGATTTTGAATGGTCTTTTGTATTTTCCGTTATTTTAACGATATTGGCAGTTTATTTTAGCAGAAATAATATCTCGCCACCATTGATAATTCTTGGGGCAACCCTGCCATTTGTTGCATCAATAATTTATAAATTAATTAAAAGAGAAAATTAATCTATTGCAATTTTTCAACACTTCTCGCAATTTGCAACATTTTTTCTTCCTTGAATTTGTCGCACATTATCTGCATTCCGACGGGAATTCCTTCTAGGTTTCCAACGGGAATTGATATTGCACAATTTCCCGCAAGATTTGCAGGAATTGTAAGAGCATCATATTCATACATTTCCTCAACTGAAATTTTCTCTCCTATTTTATGCGGAAGTTTTGGAACAGTGGCTGAGATTACACAATCAACAGATTTGAAAACTTTTGCAAATTCTTCTTCGACAAGTTTCTTTATTTTTAGCGCCTTATCGTAATATCTTCCATGATATTCTGCTTTGCTTATTTCCGAACCTCCCAAAATTCTTCTCAAGACTTCTGGTCCTGCGGAATCTTCTATTTTCTTTCCGTATTTTCTTCCGTCAAATCTTCTTGTTCCAGAAAAGAACTCAACATAAACCAAAGGATAGTAGGTTTCAACAGCCAAATCCAAGATGTTCAATTTTATTCTTTTTATTTTCCATCCATATTTCGCAGCAGCCTCGTTAATTTTTATTTCAATCAAATCTTTTATGTCATCGTCTCCAATTTCAAAATCCAAAATTCCAATGGTTAAATTTTTAGGAATTTTTTCAATTTCATTAAGATTTATTTTTCTTGTTTCTTCTGTTGTTCCATCGTTTTCGCTTTTTTCAGAAATAACAGAAAGCAACAAAGCAGCATCTGAAACATTTTTCGCGAAAACTCCAATTTGATCCAAAGACATTGACAAATCAATTAACCCATATCTTGAAACGCTTCCATAACTTGGTTTCAAACCAACAACGCCGCAATGTGATGCAGGATTTCTAACACTTCCTCCGGTTTCGCTTCCAAGAGCCATGTCGCAAAATCCTGCAGAAACAGCAGCAGCACTTCCGCTTGAGCTTCCCCCTGGAATTAAATTAGGATTAATAGGATTTCTCGTCGGTCCAAAAGCCGAAGTTTCTCCTGAACTCCCCGATGCAAATTCATCCATATTTGTCATTCCCAAAATCAAACCACCCTCATCTTTTATTTTCACAATAACATCGGCATCGTACGTTGATTTGTAATTTTCCAAAGTTTTTGAGGCACAGCTCGCATTCAAACCCTTGACATTAATATTTGCCTTTACTGCAATTATTTTTCCAGAAAGCTTTTCCTTTTTCTTTTTCGCGTCAATTTTCTTCGCCTCAGAAACAGCATCTGGATTCAACTGCAAAAATGCATTTATTTTTCCGTCTTCATTTTTTATCTTTTCGAGATATTTTTGCAGGGAT
>CAYINP010000043.1:0-5181 GCA_964364785.1 Candidatus Woesearchaeota archaeon
CCGATGATGAACTTGACATAATTTCAAAAAATGCCTCGGCAGAAATAGGGATGGGTGGATTGGAAATTGCATACTTTCCTGAAGAAGGATATGATTCAAATAAATTCTTTCACGTCGATGCAAGATGCATCCCCATTTCAAATCTTGGAAAATTAATGAAAATGCAAAGATATTATGAATTGAAATACGGGAGTCAGGTTATTTATGGAGATACTTCCGTTCTTGATAAGATAAAAGAGATAAGGTCTGATGAAATTCCCGTTTCAGACGGCTTGAGAAATCTTTTCAACAAACTTCATACAATGCTTCTTGGATTGCAGGAAAATTATAATGAGGAAGAGAGAAAAATAAGAATTTTCTGGAGCTACAAATGCTATATGTCAATATGCGAGGCGCTTTTGATTATGAAAGGAAAATTCGCGCCCACAATGAAAGAAAGAGCAAAAATATTCTCTGAAATTTATGAAAAGGAATTTCCAGAGTTATATTCAAAGATTCCGCATCTTGCAAAAAAAATCGAGAAAGCTACGAGATTCAAATTGAGGCCGGATTTCAAGATTGACGCGAATTTTTTATGGAATGAAGCATTAGCAGACATTATAACTGTTTTTGAATTCTACATAAAGAAAATAACAAACAGCGACAATGTTTCTTACGCAGTAAATGAAATCCTTCCCTATAATTATTTCAAGCCGTATTTGAAGCATAGGATAGGAATAAATTTCTTCCCAGCGCAATACGTTCTTAACGTCGGATATTACAATATCTTGAAGAAAAATAATTTGGCGCTCATTACTCCGTTGCTTACTTGGAAAGATGTCGGATTGAGAATGATTCTTCCGATTTATTTCTTGCTTAAATACAAACTTACAAGAAATGATTCGTATCTTGAACTCGCATATTGGGAATTAAAAAAGTTCATAAAAGTCGATAGCAGAGATTTTTGGCATTTGAAAGAAAGAGCATTAAAAGCTTACGGACTTTATTATGAGCAAAGGTTGTTATGACGAGGAAAATTGTTATAATGTTGGACAGCTTCAAGCCAGAATATTTGAAACATACAAAATACTTGAAAGAAAAAATAAAAAAATTTCAGCACGGAGAATTGGAAACTCCTCTTGGATTTTGGGGAGGAATGGACAGTTTTTTTCACGGCAGTTCCGACAAATTGGCTTTTTATTATTACACTGACAAAAGCTCTTGGAGATGGATAAAGTATTTTACATTTTTAGGCAGATTTCCAACAGACATAATAATAAATTTATGGAATGTTTTTTGGGGCAACACACTTTTCAGGACGAATAATATCTCTTTGAACAAATTTCATAAGTTTGACACCGACGTGAAAATTCCCATTCATAAGAGGACGAACACAAAATACATAACTTTTCACGAGCTTGACGGAATTGCACACAGATACGGAACAAAATCCGAAGAAGTGAAAAAAGAAGTTCAGAGACTTGATGAAAAAGTAAAAAATATGAAATGGGACATAATAATGAGCGACCACGGAATGCTTGACATAAAAGAATTCGTCGAAATCCCAAGAACAGAGAAATGTTTTATCGATTCAACACTCGCAAGATATTGGGGAGAAAAGCCGAGAAAAGTTCCTATGGGAAAATGCAAATTAATAAAGTGGAAGAATAAAAAATATGGAGATTGGATTTATCTTGCAAATCCGGGAGTTTGCTTCCTTCCAAATTATTGGCAGACGAAAGAATGCATCGGGATGCATGGGTACAATCCTAAACTAAAAGACATGAAAGCGTTTTATATAATCAATAGAAAAGGGAAGAAGAAAAATTTGACGATGTGGGAATTGCACAAGGAGATTGCATAATATTTATAATCTCTTTTGACATATTTCTGATACAATGAAAGCACTTCTTATCGCGCCAAATTATCTTAAAGTTTACAGTTACGTTTCCGAGGAAGCGACGATGATTCTCCCGCCTTTGGGAATGGCTTATATCGGCGGATATTTGAAACACAATGGAATTGACACAAAGATCTTGGATTTGGCGGCTTTGAGACTGAACGACGAACAAGAGAAAAAAGCCATAAAAATGAGCGGTGCAGATTTTATTGCAATTGCGGCGACGACGAATACAATAATGGAAGCCTACGCTCTCGCTAAAAAAGCAAAAGAAGTTTTGCCCAACGCAAAAATTGCCGTCGGTGGACCGCATCCCACGATGATGCCTGAGAGAACTTTGCAAGAATTTCCCGAGATTGATTATTGCATTATTTCCGAAGCAGAGGAAACAACATTGGAACTTGCTCAAGGAAAGCTGGATAAAGATATTCTAGGAATTGCATTTAGAGATAAAAAAGGCAAGATTGTCCTAAATAATCCACGTCCATTAATACAAGATTTAGATAAAATCCCTTTCCCTGCAAGAGAGTTATTACCTTTGACAAGATATTGGACACCCGGAGTAAGAAGATATCCTTTCGCAACAATTATGACTTCTCGTGGTTGCCCTTACAGTTGCACATTTTGCAGTAATTTTAGAACGCAGGGAAAACAATTTAGATACAGAAGTCCTGAAAATGTTTTAGCAGAAATAGACCATCTTGTAAAAAATTACGGAATTAAAGAGCTTAATATTCTTGACGATAATTTTACATTTATGCCTAAGAGAGTTGAAGAAATATGCGACGGACTTATAAAAAGAAATTATGATTTGGAATTGAAAACTGGAAATGGAATTCGTGCAGACAGAGTTACTCCTGAACTCTTGAGAAAAATGAAGCAAGCAGGATTTTATTTGGTTGCATTCGGAATTGAATCTGGAAATCCTGAAATTTTAAAAAAGATGAGAAAAGGAGAAACAAAGGAACACATAATCCGCGCAGTAAAGTGGGCGAAGCAGGCAGGACTTTTAACCGAGGGATTCTTCATGTTTGGAAATGAGGGAGAGGGAAGAAGGGAAATGCTTGACACAATTCAGTTTGCAAAAGATTTGGATTTAAATTTCGCGCAGTTCCAAGTTTATACTCCAGTTCCTGGAAGCCCGTATTACGACAAGCTTATGAAAGAAGGAAAAGTTTTCTCGCAGAAATGGGAGGATTTTAACGCATTCAACGAGCCGCTGTTTGAATATGGTGGAAGCACTTTTGGATTGATGATGGAAATGCAAAAGCGCGCATATAAGGAATATTATTTCCGCCCGAAAATGATTTTGAAAAAGTTTTTGGAAGTCAAGAATCTAAAACAGTTTAGAGCTTATGCAAAAACGGGACTTGCCGTCGCGAAATTTAGCATGGGGAAAGCGACGTGAATTATTTCTTTCTCTTATAAGAAATTTCTTCTATTGGTTTAAATCCGTTTTTTCCATCTCGATTTCTTTTGCAAATGCAAAAAAAAGGCATATGGGTTATGTTTTTGTCCAGCTGAATAAATGAAATAATATTTCCACAAGAGCGACACCCAAATTTCGTTATCCTAGTTTCTTTGTATTTCTTATTGAATTTGTTTAATTCTGAGATAATAATTAATGCTGAACTTTCGGATAATTTTTTCGTATGTCGGTTCCTGTATCCTTGGTAAAATAAATTATAATCCTTTTCAAATTCCATTTCATTCTCAAATGGTTTTACAAGAACAACTTTGATTTTCATAATATAGTATATACCTTTACAATTTTAAGAGTTTAGAACTACTTTCAAGTAGAATTTATTTCTAAGGCTTTTTTAAGATGCCAAATCAATCTTTTTAATGAATGGTCATCTATTTTTCTTTGACTAGAAATCATTCCTGAGAAGAATATTGGGACAAGTTTCCCATTAATGTTTATCCTATGAAACCCCTCTTCCTCAAATTTCAAATCAGATATCTTATCATTAAGTTCTTCTTTAATTATCTTTGAACTTTTTGAATTTGCGACAAAGATTATTCTTGGTTTTATTTTAGGAATAGTATCAAGGGATATTTTCAATTGTTCTTTAAAAAAGTCAGGTTCAGCCAAAACATTTTCTTCCATAAATTTGTTACTATTCCCTTTTCTATAAAAATATAAGTCTAGATGGTTAAATTCTTCATGTCCACAAATTCCCCTACATATTTCTTGAAATGTTCCAAAATATTTTTTGTCATCTTTCCAACTGGTTTTTTCAAAATTGATAATCTTCTCAATTTTTTCTTTATTTTCAAGGTCATCAAAATTATCTATTTTTGGGGCTTTTCTTTCTCCAGGGTTTAAACCAATGAATAGTATAGTTTGCATAGTAAAATTAGGGTACAGAACTGGCCAATTTTCTCCTCTAATATTTTCTGAGGTGTTTCTCCATATTTCCAATATTTTTTCATTAATTTCTTTATTCTCCATAATTTTCAACCCCCAATCACTTCCTTCAAATCCTCGACGAATTCTTCAAAATCCTGAAATCTCCCTCCAGATAAGCCGGCTTGCGTGAAGGAATTCAATGCAAGCGAAATATCAATCATCTTCTGTGAAACTTTGCTTCGGTTATTGTAATAAACATCGCCAGAAATCTTGTTGAGCTTTTCCGCAATCGGCTTTTTGTTTTGGCTCCCAATATATTCCTCAACGAGTTTGAGCATTTCTTTCGCCGTCTTTTTTTCATAATCTTCCTTTGCAACCATAACTAAAATTCTTTAAAGATATTTATAAGTTTATTGATGATAAAAACTATAATAAAAGATATAAACGCAAGTTTATTTTTTTCGAAATGAAGAAACAAGATTTTGAAGACAACAGATTGGAAAATACTTATGAGAGTAAAAGCTTCGTTGTTAGGACTTATTTTAGATGGAAAATAAACGAATCAATATGGCTTGCAAATTTAAAAAAAGACGACATTATTCTTGATTTTGGATGCGGAGGAGGATGGTTGGAAAGAAAATTAAAGAATTATAATATAACCGGCTTTGACACAAATCCGAAGAAAACGCAGATAAAAGATTACAGAAAATTAAAACCGACGAAAATTTTCGCGCTTGATGTATTTGAACACATTCCGATAAAAGAAACGAAGAAAATTCTCGGAAATTTCAAGAAAATGAGCAACAATTTTGAAATCATTATTTCTCAGCCGACGGAAAACTGGCTTTCAAGAAAGGCGCGAAAATTCTTCGGCAAAGTTGAAATCCCGGAAGAGCATATAACAAGATATGGAGAAATTATTGAACTATTGAAGAAAGAATTTGAATAT
>CAYINP010000044.1:0-1805 GCA_964364785.1 Candidatus Woesearchaeota archaeon
ATTGTTCCGGAATTCTAAAGTGAAAAGTTGGTTCATACATTTTTAATATAGCCCCACCAGGATTCGAACCTGGGTCACAAGCTTTCTCTGCCTTCTCAAAAAGGAGAGGGTAGTGTAGGGAGAACCTTGGTTCTCCTCAGCTTCAGAGGCTCGTATACTTGACCGCTATACTATGGGGCTGACCTTCCTTAAAAGTAAAATTCCAGCGTATTAAAAAGTTACTACAATAATTTATAAATCATATTGTCCGAAGGAAACTCGGTGTCAATTTTAAAATGTCAAAAAAAAATCTAGAAAATGCAATAGGTGAGGAAGTTGAAATAACAATGCTGACAAATTCTCAAAACATAAAATTCTCTGGAGTTTTAAGAACTGAAAATTATCCCATGTCAATAACTCTTGAAGAGGATAATGGAGATTACATAATCCCATTAATCGGCGTCGGTGGTGGAATAAAAGGAATAAACCTCAATGGAAAAGAAATATATTCAAATCAAATGCTCAATGGAAAATATCCCAGAGATATCGGAATGAGTGGAGAGGGATTAAAAAAACTGCACGAGTTCAGAAGAAAATGTTTCGGAGACGACTATAAATTTTAAAGAAAACATTTTTATAGTTTCCATATTTTTCTGAAAGATGGCTTCGATATGGCTTATGGTTGCATTGATTATTTTCGTCGTATTCATAGTAATGGCAATTTCAAGCAAAAAGCAGGAAATCGTCGTAAAATTTGTTTTCATAACATTCATTTTTGTGATGATTACGGTTGGTTATGTTTACGCAAAAACAACTCCCGATTTGACAAACGCCTCCGGCGTCGTGAATTTCACAAAATCCTATTTTATTTGGGTTTCATCGGCTTTCTCAAACGCCATTGATGTCTCGGGCTACATAAGCAAAATGGACTGGAGTTCGGAAAACAAAAGCGAGATAAAGAAAAATAGTTGAAAAGATTTAAAAACTAAAAAGTATATATTCCAATATCTAATAAAAAGGTGTGATATGGCTAAAAAAAGAAAATCTTCACGGGCTCGAAGTCATAAAAGAAGTTCGAGAAATTCCGGAAGAAAAGTAATAGCTTCAAAAAGAAAATTTGGCTTGGTTTTAAGCAACTTAATTTTATCGGCAATTTTGGCATTGGTATCTTGGGTTCTCTACGGAATAACCTCAAATGAAGTTCTAAGCAATTTCTTTTGGATGCTCGGTTTGATTTTTGGATTTGTTGGTCTCGCATTTCTCATAATCTTTGTGATTCTTTTGATGTTAAGATTGATGAAGAAATAACTTTATTTCTTAAGCCAAAAATAAATCAAAGACATTGAGAAAATCAAAATCAGAACTACAAGAAAAACTTCTGACGTTAAAAGAGTATTTGCTCTATACTTAATTGTTGCAACAACCCCCTCCCCCATTTTTCCAATGTTTATGGATTCTACATATCTGTTAATTGAAAAATTTAATGCAAAAATTATCCCAAAAAGAGTTAGAATATAAGCAGTTATTTTTAGAAATCTTGAATCGGGGTTTTTTAGACTCAAGAAAGCAGCAGATAGTAAAAATATTCCAATGATAAATAATTCCATTATAAATGGATTTGGCGAAAATATGCCTTTAGAGGTTTCATAAACCCCAAATAAAGCTAAAACTAACAAAAAATTTAGAACAATTTTTATTAATAATTTCATTTCATCGTCATGAGACATCAAACGAATAACTTTAAAACCTTTTTAAGAATTTATATCGTAATGCCTGCGTAGCTCAGCCGGTTAGAGCGTAACATTGGTAATGTTAAGGTCCTGAGT
>CAYINP010000044.1:1905-5021 GCA_964364785.1 Candidatus Woesearchaeota archaeon
GCCTGCGTAGCTCAGCCGGTTAGAGCGTAACATTGGTAATGTTAAGGTCCTGAGTTCAATTCTCAGCGCAGGCTTTGTGTTATTGAGCAAAGCGAAATAACATTTAATTGAACATAATACGTTTAAAGCGGTAGGAAAGGTTACGCGAAGGAAAACGCCGATGCTAAATCTGTTAGGATTTACTTTGTCTTTGTTGTCCTCGCAGTTCAACTCTCAGCGCATGCTTTTCGCAAAATCTTATAAACTCCCCTTAATTTTCTAAAAAATGCCGAAAGAAAAAGAAGAATCTAAACTTGCAAAATTAAAGAAAGATTACAAAAAAATTCAAGAAAAATACAAGCTTCCTTCTTTTGAAAAACTCAACGAAGATTTCGGAATTGAAAAAGCCGCAGGCGAGGAAACAGACATTCTTATAAGAGAAATAAGAAAACATATCGCAGAAAAAGCATTCAACTATTTGCGTTTTGTTGAAACTCTTATAAATCCTACGAACGCGCCGATGTCAATATTCACAATAACAAAATCTATGGGTATCGAGGAAAAAAATAAGCTGACGGAAATTTACAAAAAACTCGTCAAATCGGAGGTTAGAATGATTTCAATAGAAATAGAATTTTCAGAAAAAAAAGAAGCGGATTTCATAAAAGATATTTTCGAGGTTTGGCAGGAAATAAAAGAAGATTTCCTTGAAGTAATAAAAGTTGTGGAAAAAAATTGGGAAAACAAAGCCGAGGGAAAGAACAGAAAGTATTTCGACTAATTTTATAAATTCCGTTTTCCTTGTAAAAGGAAAGTTTCATAAAGAAAACCTTGGTTGTCTTTATAATGCAAAAGAAAGGTGTCTCAGATGTCGTCGTGGGCTTGTTTCTTATTCTAATGGCTTTCGTTTCTGTCGCAATAGTCTCTGTTGTTATAAGCAATGTGATAAAAGTAGAATCTGAGAAAATCTCTCTCGACGGTTTATTTGTTAATTTAGATTTGCAATCTGTTAAAATCCAAGATGATGGAAGTGTTTCAATAAGTGTAAAAAGAAACGCGGGCGAGGGAATTTTATCGGGAATAAAATTCGTTTTCTCCGACGGAAAAAACAGCAAGATAATAGAGAAAAAATCTTCTTTGAACGAGCTTGAAACAAACATTTACACCTTCACAGCAGAAGAACTTGAAGGCTTGAATGCAAAAGATGTTTCAATCGCGCCAATAATAAACGGCGCTTCCGGAGAGCCCGAAACAAAAAACATAATTCAAACGGAATCTATTCCTGAAATAAATATTGCAAATGAAAACGAAATTATTGTAATCAACTTTGCGACAATTTCTCAAGAAGAGAATCAAGATTTAATTCAAGAAGTGCAACAGACATCTTAATTCTCCAATTTCTTAAAATCTTCGGATGTATTTCTCCGATAAATCCAACTTCTTTTCCGTCAAAAATTATTTTTCCAACTCTTCCATCTATAAAATGCGAAGGATGATTTTCTGTCTCTTTAATTTGCAAATCAGAATTAAGCATTTTTATAATATACTCAAATATCTGTTTTACATCGGTAAAATTCCCAGGAGTAATAGCAAGAGCAAAATTTTCCTTTTCATTTATGGAATTCTTCTGTTCAAAGATTTTTCCAATCTCAAAAATCTTCTGTGGATATTCTGAGTCAGAATTTTCAGAAAAGATTCTAAGCAAATAATGCGACAAATCCTTTCTCAAGATATTATAATCAGTTTTTGATTCCTCAAGTCTTACAAATTCTTTCTCTGGATTCAACATCTTGGAAAACTGCATTTCCTTGCTCGTAAGATGATAATTAGATACTTCCAAAAATCCAAGCCCGGAAAGGATTTCTGCAATTTTCCTTTTTACAACTTCCTTTGGATTTTCCTCTCCAATCGTCGATATCTTAGGAATTTCTGGAATAAAATTCTCATATCCGTAAGCAATCGCAACATCCTCAATTAAATCAACCTCGTGCAAAACATCAATTCTCCAGCTCGGAACTTTTACTTTTCCATTATTATAAGAATGTCCCATTCTTTCAAGAAAACCTTTTACTTGTTTATCATTTAAATTCAAACCAAGGAGTTTGTTTGTATTTTCAACGGAAATTTTCATCTCTTCTGGTTTCAAATCGGGAGTAATTTCTTTCTTGGAATATTTCAATTCCATCTGGTAAATTTTAGCGCCCATATCTGCAAGAACAGTAACAAGAATATTCAAAGTTTTCTTCAATATCTCAAAATCAGAGCCTGAACATTCAACAAAAATATCTTTGGTTTTTTCTGTAACTCTTCCTGTAATCTGTGAATTTATTATCGGAGGCATGCTAAGAATTTTCTCGTCAGCATCGACAAAAACTGGAAATTTCTCCTTTCCTGCAAGCAAATGCGCGTATTCTTTTCCAGCTAAATGTTTTTGCAATATCTCCAAACCAGACATTTCTTTCTCAGATTCCAGGGGAACAAATCTTATTTTATCTGGTTCCAAAGCCTTGAAAGTTATTGGCAATTTTATTTTATCAAGAGGATAAATCCCAATAGCAACCTTCTTTCTTTTTCTCCCGAGAGTTGAATGCAATTTTTCCTGCAAGTCAATTATTTCTTTTATTTTCTCATCGTCCAAACTCAAATTCTTTACAATCGCGCAAGCAGTAAACGGACGGATATTTGCAACAGACTTGTCAATAATAACTTGATAGTTTTTCTCCATCGAATTTATTTTGTAGTCTCTCAATCCAGTTTTCTTTCCCAAAAAACCAAGAAAAGCTCTTTTGAATCCTTGATATGAAAGCAAATCTGGACGGTTTGGAAAAACCTCTATTTGAATTTCTTTTTCGTCAAAAGCTTCCAAGGGAGTTCCGAACAATGCAATCTTGTTTTGCATTTTCTCATCCAACTTCCCGATTTCTTTTTCAAAAGTTTTTTTGTTGAAGTTTGCGATTGCCATTTTAATTTAGCACCTTCCCGATAATATAACCATCAACATATTTTCCATTATCCAACAAAAAAGATTTTATTTTCCTTCCTTCAATTTTAAATCCAGTTTTTTTAGCAATCTTTACAGATGCATGATTTGGGACCGCAATTTCTGCTTCCACTCTCTTGAATCCTTTCTTTTTAGC
>CAYINP010000045.1:0-4957 GCA_964364785.1 Candidatus Woesearchaeota archaeon
TTTGCACTTCTGCTCAAAAATGCGTCGGTGGCTCGGTTTCACAGGCTTCCGGTTTGTCGTCGGGAGAAATATGCTGTATTTCCGGGACTTGCGAAGTTCCGAGCGAACCTGAAGAATCTGCGTGTGTTGCATCTGGAGGAACTTGCAGAATTGGAACGAGCTGTCAAACTGGAGAAACCGAATCTTCTCTTCAATGCGATTTCAGTTCAGACATTTGCTGCGTTCAACAAACAAGTTCGGGAATTTCCGCTTTCTGGATATGGTTTATAATAATATTAATTATTTTGACAGGATTTGGAATTTTGTTCAGGGAAAAACTAAAACATTTATGGTTTAGAATGAGACACAGATTTTCAGGAGGTTCTGGAATTACAACTTCTAATTCGGGAGGACCAAGACCTCCATTCAATCCTTCTTCAATGTTGCCGAGAAGAATCTTTCCAACCCAACAGCAACATCATCAACCGGTTTCTCACACTCCGCAAAAGCATCACGGAGAACTATCAGACGTCTTGAAAAAACTTAAAGAGATGGGAAAATAAATCTTTATTAACTTAATTTTATTTTGGGTTTTATGAAAAAGAGTTTGATATTTTTTGCATTTTCAATATTATTTTTGTCATCAATAATTTCTGCAGTGGAGTTTCAGGGGAAAACAGAATTCCAGAAAGGCGAGACTTTTTTTGTAAAAATTGTGGGAAATTTCTTTGAGCCGATTTCAGAGAATGACATAATATTTTTGAAAGGACACACAAGAATTTCAATTTCTCCTTTTCTTGAAAGAATCGACGGGGATTACTACGTTTACGCGCAACTCTTTGGAAAAGAATCTGGGAATTATTCTCTCGTCGTTGAAAACGCAAAGATATCGGAATTCGGACAAATAATAGAACAAGACCTGGAGAGAAATTTCACGATAAATGAAAATTTCTCCGATTTCTCTGTTGAACCTGGTTTTATTTCAACAAATGAAAGTTTTGAAGTTGAAATTCAAAACCTAAGAAACTTTGAGATAACTTTAGATTATAAAATTATTAATCAATCTGTGATTCAAGAATCGGAATCCGAAGATGGAGGATTCTTTGATTTTGGTTCTTTCTTCGGCAATTCTGAATCTGAAACTAGCAATTCTAACGGAATAAAAATAAAAACGGGCGAGACGAAAAAAATAATTTTCCAGACGAAAAATTTCTCGTCTTTCACAATTCAAAATATTATTTTCTCAACGGAAAACACGAACTTTGAATTTCCAGTTTTTATAACGACGGAAAAAAATGAAAACAATTCCGCTTCTGGAAAAATAAGATTCGAGCCGTCAGAGTTTGACATTTCTCTCGGTTTTAATTCAAAGACAAACAGAACCGCTTACGTCTTCAATCTTGATGCGAAAGAAAAACTTGAAGACTTGCAGATTTCATTTTCTGATGAATTGAAACCCTATATGTCTGTTTCAAAGAAAAATATCTCTTCCATAGGAGAAAATTCAAGCGAGAAAATTGATATAACATTTTTTTCAGGAGACAAAGAGGGAAAAATTGAGGGACAAATCAGAGTGAAAACAACAGACGATTTTTATGATTATATTTCCGTTACACTGAACATAATAAAAAACTTTGACCCGAATCAATCCGTTGACTCCTCAACACCACTTTGTATTGAAATGAATGGAACAATTTGCAAGCCTTCTACAGAAAGGTGTGATGGGGGAAACACTAAAGTTGCAAGAAACGGAATTTGCTGTCTTTCAACTTGCGTCGCAGTTTCGGGAAGTTCATATGGAAAAATAATTGGCTGGACAATTGTAGTCTTTGCAATTTTATTTGTCCTCTGGTTTTATTTCTTCAAATACAAAAAAACAAAGAACGTCGTTGATTTGCTCAAAGTTGCGAGGGGGAAATAATATTGCTTGCTTACCTATTTTATTCTATGGGCAAGAAAAAATAGAACCGCAATATTTATAAAGCATCTGCTATATCTTTAGTGCATATGCTACAAAATTATAACAAATATAAAATTTTACGGGAATTTTTTGATTTTCCAAGAAAGAACTTTCAAATGCGTGAAATTTCAAGAAGAACCAAAATAGCGCAGCCATCGGTAATGAATCATCTTGGCTCTCTTGTCAAAGAAGAATTTATTTTAAAAGAAAAAAAAGGCATATATCCGTCTTTTATCGCTAACAGAGATAACCCCAAATTTAGAATTTACAAAAAATCCGATATTCTGATAAGATTGTATGAAACAGGGCTCGTGGATTATCTCTCTGATTCTTGCTTTCCTAATTCTATAATATTATTCGGTTCCGCCTCAAAAGGCGAGGATACGGAAGAAAGCGACGTGGACTTGTTCATCCAATCAAGGGCAAAAAAATTGAATCTGGAAAAATATGAGAGATTATTAAATAGAAGGATTGCAGTATTCTTTGAAAATAATTTCTTAAAACTAAGCAATGAACTAAAAAATAATATTTTAAATGGGATTGTTTTGAAAGGTTACATAAAAACGTTCTAAATGGACATAATAAAAATCACGCCAGACAAGGAAAGGGCAAAGAGCATTTTGAAGATGGTATATCTCGTTGAAGAAAGAATAAAAATTCAAGACAAAAAGAAAATGGCTGCTCTCATAATCGCGGATTATTATGAAATTATTAAGGAGCTTATTACTGCAATACTGCTTTTAGACGGCTATAAGACATTAAGCCACAAAGATTTGATTGATTATCTTAAGAAATATTCTGAATTTGAGTTGCACGAATTATCTGTTTTGGATGATTTGAGGATTTTAAGAAACAGGATAACTTACGAGGGTTTTTTCATTGACGTTTCATATCTGGACAGAAATGAGCGTTTGTTTAAAGGAATTGTCAAGAAATTAAAAGATTTCATCGGCAAAAGAATTTAGTACAAACATTATTTCTTCTTCTCTCCCAAAACATCTCTTAATTTTCTTTCAAGAATATTCTTCTCAATTTGAATAACACGCGCAACTTCGTCGTATCCGTGCAACCGTCTCGTGAGCTCGTTGAAGATATCGTTCCATCCGCTGTTGCTCAAAGCGATGAATTCTGGATAAAGGATTTCGATGTGCGCAGGCATATATTTGAAGAGTAAAATCGCCAAATGCAAAATTTCCTCGACTTCAACTTCGACTTCCGCGAAAGTTGTGTAAATATCTTTTGAATCTTTCATTAAAATCGGCTCGTTGACTTTCTTATCCACAATCTTTACGCCCTTTTCTTTTTCCATTTCCTTTACAAGATTTTCCAAAGTCTCAACAATATGTTCAGCTGGTTTCCCAATTGCTTCCAAAACTAACACTGCGCTTATTCCCTTTGTGTCTTCATACGAGCTCATTTTTTTCTTTTTCCTATGTTTATTCTGGAAACATGAAAAATGCCAATTTCATACAAGTTCATTTTTCTTTGTTTTGAATTTAAAGAAAACAAGAATTCCAATGACTACGGAGAAAACTCCGAGGCTTATCAAAGGCAGACTGTTTCCAGAACTCCAAAAACTTTTTTCGCTTTTTATATCTTGCGGGCTTAAAATAATCGGCTCGTTTTCTATTTCTTCAACTATGTCTTCTGGGTTTTCCAATTCTGAAACTGCGTTAGCAGTAGCGACGATTTTCTTCGCGGTTTCATTTTCATTATTGTTGCTTTCTTCGGCTTCGTTATTGTTATTATTGTTTGTCTGCGTTTGATTTTCTTCTTCCATATTTTCATTTTCAACGCAAGCCAAACCCTGAGATTTTATATCTTCAACTTTAGCCCCAGTTCCGCCAAGCCCATTTACTTTTTTCAAATCATCTAATGAAATAAAGGGTCTAGCATCAATAACTTTTTGAGCCGTGCTGCCTGTTCCGCCAAGCCATTTTATCCCCATTAATTCCTCCAAACTCGCAGTATTGATATCAATTTGCGTGCTGTTGCATTCCGCAGAAACAAAATTAATAAGAAAAATTGCAAGAGCAAAAATCCAAAACTTCATTAACAAGATAGAAAATGCGGAATTTTAAACATTATTGTATTTTTCCGCGAAATCAATATATTCTATTTTTCCCCTTTCCTTGGATTTTTTCGCAATAAGAATTCTGGAAAATATTTTCTTTCCTAGAAGAAACTTGCATTTCTCTTTTTCAGTTTTATCAAGAAATCCATCGCCTTTTGCTTCGACGCCAATAACCTCGTAATTTTCTCCCTTATTTCTGAAAGCAATAAAATCTGGAAATCCGGTTCCGATGCTTAGAATTTTAATAAAAGGGTTGAATTTTCTTTTAGCTTTTACGAGTTTTTTTGTTTCCAAATCAACATTGTTCGTCCACTTGTCAATAATCCATTCATCTTTTTCTAAATCTGCCCTGACTTTTAATTCAAACCTCGCGCCAGAAGCGCGCGCCAATTTTCCGCGTTTTGATTTAGATTCAACCTTCATTTTAATTGAAAAGAAAAAATCTTTTTATATTATCCGATTATTTTTTTATCGGTTCCTTTCCTGTGCTCGGAGATTTCCTTATTTGCCCGTTTTCAAAAACCATCAAATCTGGAATTTGAAATCTTTCTGTTTCATAAATGGCGATTAGCGGAAGTGAAGCCAATTCGTTTACAGACCTCGCTATATCTACAATTCTCGTTAGACTAATATCTTTAAAATAAACATTTTGGCTTATGTCTGGAGAATACAAATTCGCGCCACTGAACAAATCGTCTCCTATGTGATAAAATAAATAAAATGCCTTTTTAGGAAGAGGAAATTTATGCTTGCTTGAAAAAACGTCTAATGTTAATCTTCTAAAGATATCTTCCTCGCCTTGTTTTTCATTTGATGCATTTTCCAGCAAAAATTCCTCGAATCTATTCCTTGGAAGATGGTTCATTAATTTATTTTTTAGAACTAGTTTATAAATCCCTCGCTTGCAATGTCCTTCTTCCGTTCGCCTTCGCGCGCTTCAACCC